>VYEH01000167.1:0-8341 GCA_009843005.1 Pseudomonadota bacterium
AGGCGTCCGGCCCCCACCGTCCTTTCTGCCTTGCGGGCTTGCGGGCTTGCGGGCTTGCGGGCTTGCGGGCTTGTAAACCCAATGATCGCACCGATTGTGCCGAACGCCCCGCTTGACCGACAATTGCGCCCATGGAGACCGAACACAGACCGCAGGACTTCCTGCGCCAACTCGTAACAGCCGATATCGCGGCCGGCAAGCACGGCGGGCGCGTGCAGACGCGTTTCCCGCCCGAACCCAATGGCTTTCTTCACATCGGGCACGCCAAGGCCATCTGCCTGGATTTCGGCATCGCCGAAGAATTCGGCGGTACCTGCTACCTGCGCTTCGACGACACCAATCCGGAGAAGGAAGAAATCCGATACGTAGAAGCGATCAAGGAGGATGTCCGTTGGCTGGGATTTGACTGGGAAGACCGTTTGGCGCACGCCTCCGATTACTTCGAGCAACTCCACGACTACGCCGTGCACCTGATCGAGGCGGGCAAGGCCTACGTCGACAGCCTGAGCGCAGCGGAAATCAGGGCCTACCGGGGAACGTTTACCAAACCTGGCCTTGAAAGCCCCTACCGCGACCGACCCATCGCCGAAAACCTCGAGTTGTTCGCAGCCATGCGGCGCGGCGAATTCGAGGAGGGCGAGCACGTGCTGCGCGCCAGGATCGACATGGCGTCGCCGAACATGAACCTGCGTGACCCGACCCTGTACCGCATCCGCAAGGTCCCGCACCAGCGCACCGGGGATGCCTGGTGCATTTACCCCATGTACGACTTCGCCCACACGCTGTCGGACGAACTGGAGGGCACGACGCACTCGTTCTGCACGCTGGAGTTCGAGGATCACCGCCCGCTGTACGAGTGGTTCCTGGATAACCTGCCGGTGCGCAATCGCCCGAAGCAGACCGAGTTCTCGCGCTTCAACCTGATGTTCACCATCATGAGCAAGCGCAAGCTCGCACGGCTGGTGGACGAAGGGCACGTCGACGGCTGGGACGATCCGCGGATGCCGACGCTGTCGGGCATGCGCCGGCGCGGCTATCCCGCCGAGGCGATCCGGGAATTTGTCGGCAGGATTGGCGTGACCAAGAAGGATAACCTGATCGAGTTGGGCGCGCTGGAAACCTGCGTGCGCGAGAATCTCAACGCATCGGCCCCACGTCGCTTCGGCGTTCTGCGGCCCCTGAAGGTGATCATCGAGAATTACCCTGAAGACAGGGAAGAGTTGCTGACTGCGGCCAACCATCCCAACCGGCCTGAAATGGGCAGCCGGCAGGTGCCCTTCACACGGGAAATCTACATCGAGCGTGACGACTTCATGGAGGACCCGCCGCGCAAATTCCGCCGACTACGGCCCGGCGGGGAAGTGCGGCTGCGCTATGCCTACATCGTCAAGTGCGAAGAAGTCATCAAGGATGCGTCCGGCAATGTGGTTGAGCTGCGCTGCAGCTACGATCCGCTCACTCGCAGCGGCATGGAGCAAGCGCAGCGCAAGGTCAGGGGCACGATTCACTGGGTGTCGGCGCGGCACGCGCTGCACCGGGAGGTTCGACTCTACGACCGCCTGTTCTCGACCCCCAACCCGGATCAGGGGCCGGGCGGCTTTATGGCGCATCTGAATCCCGATTCGCTGGAGAGCGTCGACGCGGCCCTGGAGCCTTCATTGGCAGAGGCGGCGCCCGGCGAACGCTACCAGTTCGAACGACTGGGCTATTTCACCCTGGACCCAATTCTGCATGCAGCCGGTGGAGCGGTGTTTCTGCGCACCATCACCCTGAGCGATTCCTGGGCGAAGATCGAACGCCAGGCCATACGGGAGGTGGCTGCTTCGAGATGACCCGGGACCGGGCGGCATCCTCTTTCCGGCAGCAAGCGCCATGGTTGCACAGCGACCGGGAAGCCCCCCGAATGCCGGACGCGTTTGCTAATATCCCGGCACCGAAACGCATCAATCCTGACGTGAGCTCGCAGCGGTATCGAAAAAGACTGGAAGCGCTCCTGGCCGCCGGCGATATTCGTATCAACGGCGACCGCCCGTGGGACGTTCAAGTGCACAACGAAGAGCTCTACTCCCGGGTCTTCGCCCAGGGCCAACTGGGCATCGGCGAAGCTTACATGGACGGTTGGTGGGACTGCGAGCAGCTCGACGAGATGATCTGCCGTGCCTATCGCGCCCGCTTCCATCGGCGCGTCAAGCCCTTGCGCGACGTTTTCTTCATGTTGCAGGCGCGGCTCATGAACCTCCAGCGACGCGGGCGCGCCTTCCAGGTCGGCGAACGCCACTACGATCGCGGCAACGACCTGTTCCGCGCCATGCTGGACAAGCGCATGATCTACAGCTGCGGCTATTGGCGGCGCGCCGGGACGCTGGACGAGGCCCAGGAGCACAAGCTCGACCTGATCGCCCGCAAGCTGCAGTTCGAGCCCGGCATGAAGGTGCTGGACATCGGCTGCGGCTGGGGCGGCGCGCTGCACTACTTCGCGGAGAAATACGGCGTCACCGGCGTGGGCGTCACCGTTTCCCGGGACCAGTGCGAAACGGCGCAGGCGCTCTGCGAGGGCCAGCCCGTCGAAATCCGCCTGCAGGACTACCGCGAACTCGACGAGCGCTTCGACCGGATCTACTCCATCGGCATGTTCGAGCACGTCGGCTACAAGAATTACCGTGCCTACATGGAGGTCGTGCGCCGCTGCCTCGAGCCGGACGCGCTGTTCCTGCTGCATACCATCGGCGCCGTCCGCAGCCTTCCGAAGACCGACGCCTGGATCCACAAGTACATCTTCCCCAACGGCCAGCTACCGTCGGCGCAGCAGATCACCACAGCCGCCGAGGATGTGCTGCAGCTCGAGGACTGGCACAACTTCCCCCAGGACTACGACCGCACGCTGATTTGCTGGCACGACAACTTCGTCTCGGCCTGGGACGAACTCAAGGCCAACTACGACGAGCGTTTCTACCGCATGTGGACCTACTACCTGCTCATCTGCGCCGGCGGGTTCCGCGCCAGGGGCATTCAACTCTGGCAGCTCGTGCTCTCCGCCGACGGAGTGCGGGCAGGCTATACGCCGGAGAACGTGCGGTAGTGTCTTGTAACGTACGCGCCAACGGGCACGACAGAATAGGCGAACCCACCGACATTGGCGCCGACGACCGCGTCCTGAATTGAGTCATGGGTTGATCCCCTTAAATGTCTGGCGGGGTCCATTCGTCCGCTCAGAATCCTGAGAATCCTTACACCCTCTGCTGATGGTCGAAAGTAAATGGCATGGGATTGGCTCTCAAGGCGCCGTAGCCCCTCCCGAACGAAGCCATAGTCCATACCGAAACTCGGATGCTGGGCGGCGAGGGATATCTTGGCATGCAGCGATTCAAGGTAACGTTCGGCCTGTGCCAACCCGAAATGCTCGACTCCATACACATAGATGTCGATCAAATCTTGTTCAGCATCATTGGTTATCTGGATCTGCGTCATGCGGCGAATCCTGGCGCGGAACCTGGCGCAGCGCTTGCTGGCGCGCGAGTTCCATGATCTCGGGCATCGTGCGCTCACTGAGCCCGCTTGCTTCCGCACGGTCAATCAGTTTGCGCAATTCGTGCAGCTTGGCTTCGCTACGGTCCTGATCGCGTCGAATGAGGTCCCGGAAGTACTCGCTGACGTTCCCGTAGCGACCCGTGCCGACCTGAGCCTCCACCCATTGGTTCATTTGTTCGGGCATAGAGATGGTCAATCTGAGCATGTCAAGCTCCAATGACTTAATTCTTCATATCAAATCATACTGGTTAGGATCATACGATGCACTTCCTTCGTACGCCCGATCCTGCGGTGAGGGCCATGTGCAGGGCTGACCGGGTCCTGCGGGACGGGTGACGCAGCATTTCGGCACGCGGTGGGCAAGCGACCATATGGTGTGGAGAGTTGAACGAATCCGACGTTCGGGATGTTAGCTTGCGCCTAGTTCGTGACGATTCACCGCCGCGCTGTACGGTCCAATCCAGGCGAGCCTCGGCTCCGCGTGCGGTTGCGGCAACCTCAAGTAGCCAAAATATTGCGCTAGAATTGCCCGCATGAGCGGCACCGTGACCCAGTGGCAGACCCCCGGCCGGGTGGCGGATACCTGGAACCGGCCCCTGCGTGACCTTCGCATCTCTGTGATCGACCGCTGCAACTATCGCTGCCCGTACTGCATGCCCGCGGATATCTACGGGGAAGGGTACGAGTTCCTTCCCCGCCGCCACTGGCTCACCGCGGGCGAAATCAAGCGGGTTGCCGGGCTGTTCATGCAGCTTGGCGTCACCAAGATTCGTATCACCGGAGGCGAACCGCTGCTTCGCCGGGACGTGATCGAGATCGTCGGCAGCCTGAGCAGCCTTCCCGGGCTGCAGGACCTGGCGCTGACCACCAACGGCTCGCGCCTGGCGGCGCAGGCCCAGGAACTGCGCAACGCTGGCCTCAAGCGGATCACGGTTAGCCTGGACAGCCTGGACGAACGCGTTTTCAGGACGATGAATGGCGATCGCGGCGGCGTCGCCCAGGTGCTCGAAGGCATCGACGAAGCGCAGCGGGCGGGTCTTGCGCCCATCAAGCTGAACGTGGTCATCCAGAAAGGCAAGAACGAACACACCGCACTTGACCTGCTGGAGCATTTTCGCGGCACCGGCATCATCGTGCGCTTCATCGAGTACATGGATGTGGGCACCCTGAACGGCTGGCGCATGGACGAAGTCGTCACGTCGAAGACGCTCCTGGAACGCATTTCGGCGCGGTGGCCTTTGACGCCGGTGAAGCCGAACTACCGTGGCGAAGTGGCGCGGCGTTACGCGTTCGAAGACGGTCAGGGGGAGGTCGGTTTCATTTCCTCGGTGAGCGAACCGTTCTGCGGAGACTGCCACCGCGCCCGGCTTTCGGCGGACGGTACGGTCTATACCTGCCTGTTTGCCAAGCTGGGCACTTCCCTGCGAGAACCGCTACGCGCCGGCGCCAGCGACGCCGATCTGATCGGTCTTCTCCAGAGCACATGGCGCGGGCGAACCGACCGCTACAGCGAACGGCGCGGCCGTGAAGGGCAGCCCAGGGAAGCCCGTGTCGAAATGTACCGGATGGGCGGCTGAATGCTGACCCACATAAGCGAGGCCAACCGTCCTTCCATGGTCGACGTGGGGGACAAGGCGGTCACAACCAGAATCGCTCACGCCCGTGCGGTGGTGACCTTTCCACGGGACATTGCGGGCAAAGGCGATCCCCTGCAGACCAAGAAGGGGCCGGTCGTCGATACCGCAATCGTGGCCGGCGTTCTGGCGGCGAAACAGACCCACCACCTGATCCCGTTCTGCCACCCGATTCCGCTGGAGGACTGCTCCATCGAGGTGGACTGGAACGAAGCGGGCGAGTTGGTGATCGACTGCAAGGTGCGCGCCACTCACAAGACAGGGGTGGAGATGGAAGCCCTGACCGGCGCGGCTGCAGCGGCATTGACTGTCTACGACATGTGCAAGTCGCTGTCTCATGGTATCCGCATCCGGGACGTCAGGCTGGTGGCAAAGTCGGGCGGCAAGTCCGACTTCAATGCTGACGAATGATGGGTCCATGATAGGTGTCACGGCACAATATTTTGCGGTTTTCCGCGAGCAGGCGGGAACGGCCACCGAATCGCTGACGACAGGAGCAACAACAGCGGCGGAACTGTTTGCGGAGATTTCCGACCGGCACGGACTCAAGGATCCCATCGCCCATTGCAAGGTGGCGATCAACGACGAACTCGCGAGTTGGGACCGGCCCTTGTCCGAAGGCGACGTGGTGCTGTTCTTTCCCCCGGTTGCCGGCGGTTAGCAGACGTCCGGGGCCGGCGAGTCGCGTCGACGCAGGCTTGAACAAGCGATGGACAGGCGCAGCGGCAAGCTCGACTTTGAGATCACCGACCAGGGCATCGACGTCGATGCCCTGCAGCGCAGGCTTGAAAGCGGTCGCGCCGGTGCGTATGCCGCCTTCCAGGGCTGGGTTCGCAACCACAACGACGGCCGGGACGTGGTCTCCCTGGAATACGAGGCGTACGGCCCCATCGCCGTCTCGGAAGGCGAGCGCGTACTGGCGGAAGCGTTACAGCGGTTCAATCTGCTGAAAGTCGCCGCCGCCCACCGCGTCGGGCACCTGGATATCGGAGACTGCGGGGTATGGGTGGGGGTCAGCGCCGCGCACAGGGGCGAAGCATTCGATGGCTGCCGCTACGTGATCGACGAACTCAAGAGCCGCCTGCCCATCTGGAAGAAGGAGCATTACGCCGGCGGCGACTCAGGTTGGATCAACTGTGTGACAGGGCAGGCCCGTCAAGATTGATCTGGACGCTGCGGCCATGCCGGCGGCGTTTGTCACTGATCGGACTGACCGGTGGTGTACGTGATGTCGCCGATCTGTATCGTGCTTGAGCTGAAGGACTCGCCGCCGACCTGGCCCGTGGTATAGGTAACGTTGCCGATTTCGACCGTGGTCACGGAGACGGGCTGCCCGTCCACGACGCCGGTGGTAATGCTCGTATTGCCGATCTGCGTCGTCGTCGCTTCGATGGACTCGCCGCCGACCTGTCCGGCCGTGTACGCGACGTTTCCCAGGTCGGTCGAGACCGCGGTCAGCGATTCGCCGCCAACTTCACCGACGGTATGAGTCTGATTGCCGATCCCGACGGTTGTCGACGTACTTGGCTGGCTGTCAGCGCAGGCGACTACGAGGGCCGGGGTTGTCCCCGATTCTCCGGCCTGGGCGCCTTCGACAGAAGCCACGGCGCAAACATCGGATAGCTCGGCATCCTCCGCGAGGCCCGTGATCGCAAGACCGAAGACAAGCAACGCTGCCGCCCGGTGCGTGGTAGATCTCATCGTACTCCCCAGGTTCCGTTCATTTCGTGACACGATCGCCCGCCGGACCGAATCGTGTAGTGTTCATCGAGTATATCCATGGGCTTGTGGCACGACAATTTCAGGGCTATCCATGTGAAGGCCATCCGTGCCCAACGCTCCCCTGGCGGGTGAAGCGAATCCCGTCTCGCAGACGCTTCAAATCCTCCGGCGTGTCGATATCCCATGCCGCCTCGGGCATGTGCACCGCCGCAAAGGGCATCTCCTCAATGCGCAGAAGCCTGCGGGCGCCCTCGTCGCCCCTGAGCCGACGTGCGTCCTTCCAGAGCGTTCTGGGAAGAATCGCGGGTACGCCGACGACGCCCGCGTAGACAGCCGCAGCCGCCTTGCCCGGGCGCCGCCGCCAGGCGCGAATCAGGCGATGCAGGGACGCCGCGCCCACCGCAGGCTGATCGCTCAGAAGCAACAGTACCGCCGAAGCCCGAAGGGGCAACACTGAGAGTCCAACCTGCAACGAGCCTGCCATGCCCTTCGCCCACCGCGAATTGTCTACGCTATGGGTGCCTCGATGGTGACGTCGAATGAGCAAACGCATCCTGAGCGCATCGGCGCCGATGACGACGACCACCCGTCCCGGCGTGACGGCTTCGGCTGCACTGATAATGCGGCTCAGCAGCGTCCGGCCGCGAATTCTCAGCAATTGTTTCGGGGCGCCCAGCCGCCGGGATCCGCCCGCCGCCAGGACCAGGCTCCAGAGCTCAGCCGGCAAACCGGTGGCGCCTCGACTGAAAGGTTTTCCAGATTCGAATTGCCTCGAGCGCGGCCAGCACCCCGAGATGAATCAGGCCCGGCACCGGGTCGAATGCGGTCAGGACCCAGTGGGCGAAAGTCAGCACGGCGGCCGCGTAGACCCAGCGGTGCAGGCGCTTCCACAATCTCCTCAAGCGCCGTACCGAGGCGTCGTTGCTGGTGACGGCCAGGGGAACGAAAATCGCCAGCGCGATCCAGCCTGTGAGCAATCCGGGCTCCGCCGCCTCGGCGAGGATGTCCCCGAATGCACCCGTGCGTATCAGGTATACCACGGTGTGCAGGGCCGCGTAGCCGAACGAGGCCACCCCGAAGTAGCGGCGCCGCTGTATGCACCACCGGATCCATCCGCGCCTGCCGAACATCAACCGCAGGGGCGTCACGGCCATGGTGAGAATAAGAAGCTGGGCGGAGAGTTGTCCCGTGGAATGCACTACCTCACCGTAGAAGGTGGCGCCAGTGGAGTAGCGGACGATGGTGACGGCCGCGGGCAAGGCGAGGAGCAACCAGAGAAACCAGGGCGAATCGATCAGGCGGCGCAGCATGGATGAAGTATAGCCCGCAAAATGCATCGTTCGTGGGCCGCCGGCGCCGCCGGACCATGCCGGAATGTGAAGATTGCTCAAGTTTTCCGCGACCGTATTGACCACCCTTGGAAGGCAAACCTAGGATGGCTGCAAACTGTCCCTCAA
>VYEH01000167.1:8351-9009 GCA_009843005.1 Pseudomonadota bacterium
CCGGCCAGCCGGTGGTTGCCGTGCCAAGGCGCAAGAAGTTGGGGCAGAAGCAAGCAGCACTTCCCGGGAGAAAACCGATGCGTGTAATCAAGACCGCCTTTTTCGTTGCAGCCGCACTGTTGTGGAGCCTGGCGCAGGCACAGGTCGGCAACAACGACAGCATTCTCAACCCCAACCTGGCCGCCGAGGACGAGCTGGCGGGCGTGGCTCACCTGGACGCGGCACTGGCCGGCAGCATCGTCGATGCAAGGCCGCTCGCCAGTTCGCTTGAGCTCGACGCGCTCCTGAGCGGCTCGCTCGGCGAGGAGCAGCGCGCCGATGTGTATGCGCAATTGTTCCTTCCGCTCAACCTCAATACCGCGTCAGGCGAGGAGATCATGCTGATTCCCGGCATGAACAACCGCATGACCCACGAATTCGAGGAATACCGGCCCTATACGTCGCTGGAACAATTCCGCCAGGAGATCGGCAAGTACGTCGACGAGGACGAGGTTGCCCGGCTCGAGCAGTACGTATTCGTGCCGCTGAACCTCAATTCCGCCACCCGGGACGTCTTCGCGACCGTGCCCGGAGCCAGCAACCGCATGGTGCGCGAATTCCTCGAGTACCAGCCCTAGTCGGACATGGATCTCTTCCGCCGGGAGATCGGCAAGTACGT
>VYEH01000064.1:0-5494 GCA_009843005.1 Pseudomonadota bacterium
CGACCACCCCAACCCGCTTAACCCCCATCGTTATCCGCTTATCAGGGGATTGAGGCCTCTGTCGACTGCGATGTAGCAAATGCGGTACGTTTACGAACAACAACCACAGGGTGACTCCAGATGCGGCATTTTGGGAAGAATGGGGTGAGCAAAGGGATTGAACTTGTGCTCGCAGGATGTTTCCTTACCTGCTTGGGGGCAACTGCGACGGCGCAATGGCCACCGCACCCCACTCCGGACGCGCCGCGAACGGCCGATGGCCAAGTGGACATGGACGGCCCTGTGGGCCGGCTTTCCGACGGCAATCCGGACCTTTCGGGAGTATGGAACTTTGTCACTTACGGCCAGCGCGGCGACCAGGGCCGGCCGGTCGGAGAACCCGTGCAACCGCCCCCGGGCGTGCCTCCGTATGCGACCTTCTGGGAACTGGGCTACGGATTCGAAGACGGACTCCCCTACCAGCCCTGGGCGAGGGAACTCAAGGCGCAGCGCATGTCCGACGAATCCAAGGATCACCCTGATGCCTATTGCCTGCCCCTCGGCATCGTGCAGTTTCATACGCATTTGCAACCGCGGCAGATCGTGCACCATCCCGACGTGCTCGTCATCCATTACGAAGCCAGCGCGGGCACCCGGCTGATATTCACCGACGGACGGCCCTTGCCTGACCGCAATCGGCTGCCCTTCTGGTACGGTTACTCGACCGGCCACTGGGAGGGCGGCGAACTGGTTGTGGAATCGGCCAACCTTCGAGATGGCGGCTGGCTCGACTACAACGGCAGTCCATTGACGGACGAAGCACGGGTCGTCGAGCGGATTCGGCGGCCCACCTACGGAACACTGGAAATCGATATCACCGTGGACGATCCGAAAGCCTATGCGGAACCGTTCACCGTCAGGGTCGATCATCGGCTGTTGCCGGACGATAATCTGATTGAATGGGTCTGCGAGAACGAGCAGTCGACCCAGTACTTCGACCCATGATCGAGAATACAAGTCGCGTGCAGGCCAGGCTGCCGGGATGGCATTGTGCCTGACCGCGTCGTCGTGACGAGCAGCTCCGTGCGGACTGCACCACCAGGGAGAATCCCCATATGACCTCTCGCACCCCGGCACACTGGATTGTAGCGGTGAAACAAATCCGGTATGCGTTCGGGCTCATCCTCGTCACGGCGCCCCTCGCAGCCACCGCCCACCACTCCTTCAGGGCGCAATACGACTCCGACATCGTGGTCGAGGTGATGGGCACCATCACCGAAGTCGCCTGGACGAACCCGCATGCGCGCTTCTATGTCGCAGCCGAGAACGACGACGGAGAGACCGTCACCTGGGACTTCGAGCTTGCCAGCCCGAGCGCGCTATTCCGGAGGGGGTGGAGCATATCCTCATTGGAACCGGGCATGCAGGTCACCGTGGTCGCCTATCGCGCCCGCAACGCGCCGCACGTGGCCAACACGGGCACGATTACCTTCGACGACGGGTCGCGATTGATCGCGCTGGGCACAGTCCCCCAGGACTGATCCGGGCTCTTCGCAACCCATCTTCCGAAAGCCCATTCGACGCGCCCCACACGGCAATCCAGGTGACGGCCCCATGACGATGCGCACCCGCTTCGCGCCCAGCCCGACCGGTGTTCTTCACATCGGCGGCGTGCGGACCGCCCTGTTCAACTGGCTCCTGGCCAGGCGGTATGGCGGCGCCTTCGTGTTGCGGATCGAAGATACCGACACCGAACGGTCCACGCGGGAATCCATCGCTCAGATCATTGATGCCATGTCATGGCTTGGACTGGAGGCGGATGAAGGACCGTTCCTGCAGACCGACCGGCTGGATCGCTATCGCGCCGTCGCACGTCAGCTTCTTGAGGCCGGCCTCGCTTACCGCTGCTACTGCAGCCGTGAAGAACTCGCCGCCATGCGGGAAGATCAGCGGTCGCGGGGACTCAAGCCGCGTTACGACGGACGCTGCCGAACGCGAACCGATTCCGTCCCCGGGGTGGATGCCGTCGTGCGATTCAAGACGCCGGAGGGCGGACTTGTGCGTGTCCGCGACCTGATCCGGGGTGAGGTGACCTTCGACAACTCGGAACTCGACGACCTGGTGATCCTCCGGTCCGACGGTTTTCCCACTTACAACTTCTCCGTGGTGGTCGACGACTCGGACATGGGGATCACCCACGTGGTCAGGGGCGACGACCACCTCAACAATACGCCCCGGCAAATCAATATCCTGAATGCGCTCGGCCTGCGCCTGCCGGAGTACGCGCACGTGCCCATGATCCTGGGCTCCGACGGCGGCCGGCTGTCCAAGCGTCATGGGGCGGTGAACGTGACGGATTACAGGGAGGCCGGATACCTGCCGGAGGCGGTCCTTAACTACATGGTGCGCCTCGGCTGGTCCCACGGCGACCAGGAACTGTTCGAAGTCGACGAGATGATCGGGGCGTTCAGCCTGGAACAGGTCAACGAGTCCGCAGCGGCCTACGATCCGGACAAGTTTCTCTGGGTCAACGAACAGTGGCTCAGGCGCGCCCCAACCGCCCGCCTTTCTCCCCTGCTGGCCACGTTCCTGGAAGGCGCCGGTATGGAAGGCGCCGCCCAGGATGCGGGGCCTCCACTGGAAGAGATCGTCGAAATACAGCGCCATCGGGCCCGCACATTGGTTGAGATGGCTGAGAAAAGCCGGTTCGTCTACAACGAGCCGGACACCTACGCGCCCAAGGCCGCCAAACAACACCTTCGCGGAGTTGCGCTGCCCGTTCTGCAACGCCTCCGGAAGCGTCTGGGCGAATTGAGCGAATGGAGCGTGGAGACAACTCAGACCGTAGTGGAATCGGTCGCCGAAGAACTGGATATCAAAATGGGAAAGGTGGCCCAGCCGCTGAGGGTCGCGGTCACCGGGGAAGCGGCTTCGCCCGGGATCGGACAAACGCTGGCCCTCATCGGACGGGCGAAAACACTGCGACGTTTGGCCAAAGCGGTCGAGTTCGTGGAGGCTCGAATCGCCCGCACCCAATAGGTAGCCAGCTTCGCCGGACCGGCCTCCGTAGTGGCGAGCCGGAGCAGCGTGGCCAGAACCATATTTCGGTTGCTCACTGTAGTGGCTACGCTCGCGTGGGTGCGCCCCGGCCGACACCGAAATACTCAAACCCGATCTGCTTCAGGTACTCGGGCTCGTAGACGTTCCGGCCATCAAAGATAACGGGAGTCTTGAGCGAGGCCTTGAGGACACCAAAGTCGGGGCTGCGAAATTCCCGCCATTCGGTGGCGACAGCCAGCGCGTCGGCTCCTTTCACGGCGTCTTCGGCGCTCGGGCACAGGAGCAGACGCGGCTGGTCGGGGTAGATGCGCCGGGCCGCGTCCATGGCTACCGGGTCGTAGGCGCGCACCGAACACCCGGCCTCCCACAATGCCTCCATCAAGGCCCGGCTCGAGGCTTCCCGCATGTCGTCCGTATTGGGCTTGAACGAAAGTCCCCAGAGCGCAATCACCCTGCCCTCCAACTGCCCGTCGAAATAGCTCGAAATCCGGTCGAACAGGAGACGCCGCTGACGCATGTTGACCCGCTGCACCGCTTGCATCAGTTCCAGGGGGTGGCCCGCCGCTTCCGACGATGACGCCAGCGCCCTCACGTCCTTGGGCAGACAGGATCCTCCGAAACCGATTCCCGGGTAGATGTAGCCGTACCCGATGCGGGGATCGGAACCGATGCCCACGCGCACACTTTCGATATCCGCACCGAAACGTTCAGCGATACCCGCCATCTCGTTCATGAAGCTGATTCGAGTCGCCAGCATCGCATTGGCCGCATACTTCGTCAGCTCCGCGGACCGGGGGTCCATCATGATCACTCGATCATGATTGCGATTGAATGGCTCGTACAACGACTTGAGGGATTCAGCCGCGCGAGAGTTGTCGGCCCCGACGATGATCCGGTCGGGCTTCATGAAGTCCGCGACGGCGGCGCCCTCCCTCAGGAATTCGGGGTTGGCGATCACGTCGAATTCCAGGTCCACGCCGCGCGTTCGGAGTGTTTCCTCAACCGTGGCGCGAACCCGATCGGCGGTGCCGACCGGCACGGTGGACTTGTTCACGATGATGCGTGAGGCATTCATGTGACGGCCGATCGAGCGGGCGACCGACAGAACATATTGCAGGTCCACAGAACCGTCCTCGAGCGACGGTGTGCCGACGGCAATGAACTGAAACGGACCGAACTCCACACCGTTCGTAACGTCCGTGGCGAACTGCAAGCGACCGGCCGCAAGCCCGCGTTGGAGCAGGCCCTTAAGGCCCGGTTCGCAGATGGGCAGTTCGCCGCGCCGAAGGCGGGCGACCCTGTCTTCGTCGATGTCGACGCAAAGCGTGTGATTACCAGCCTCGGCAAGACACGCGGCGGTGACCAATCCCACGTAACCGGAACCGTAGATGGTGATGTTCATGGATATTCGTTCGGTAGGCAGCTTGCGCAAACGGCGCGAGTATAACGCGGGCATGCGACAACTCTTCCGCCCATTCCGGCATCGTGCCCGGGGACTGTCGAGCCTCGGGTTGGAGATGCATCGCAGCACCGCCGGTCAGACTCCCGAGGCTTGCCAAGGCCGGCTGTCTGATCGAGAATAGGTCGTTGGCAAAGTCCATTCCGGGCGATTAGCTCAGCGGGAGAGCGCTCCCCTCACACGGGAGAGGTCGCTGGTTCAATCCCAGCATCGCCCACCAACCTTCCCTGCGTCTTTCAGTTGCGCGCGACCGCATCCCGCAGCGCAGTCACCACGCGATCCTGATCGCCTTCCGCAAGGTAGGGGTGCATCGGCAGACTGATCACCCGCTGCGCGACATCCTCGGCAATCGGAAACCGCCGGCCGGCGTCTCCGGCCGCGTACGCCGGCTGCCGATGCAACGGCACCGGGTAGTGAACCGCAGTCGGGATATCCCTTGACGCCATGAACTTCCTGGCGGTCGACCGATTGGGCACTTCAACCGTGTATTGGGCGAAAACCGAGCGGTTGTGCGGCTCCACGTACGGCGGGCGTACCACACGCTCCGGAGTACAGTCCGCGAATGCCTCCTCGATCAGCGCACCATAACGATGCGCCACCCGTTGCCTTGCCTCCAGCTCGTCTTCAAAGACATCAAGCTTGGCCAGCAGAATGGCTGCCTGCAGCGTATGCATGCGGCCGTTGATCCCGACCCGGACATGATGGTAGCCCCGGTCCTGACCATGCACCCGAAGCTCCCCGGCCACCCGGGCCAGCTCGTCATCGTCCGAAAATACGGCCCCGCCTTCGCCGTAGCACCCCAGCGGCTTGGACGGGTAGAACGAGGCGGCGGCCAGGGAACTCAGGGCGCAGGAGAACCGTTCCTTGTACGTGGCGCCGAAACTCTGGGCCGCATCTTCGATGACGGTGACTCCGTGACGGGCGCCGATCCCGTTGATCCGGTCGAAATCGGCGCACTGCCCGAACAGGGAGCCCGCCATGATCGCCCGGGTGCGC
>VYEH01000064.1:5504-9007 GCA_009843005.1 Pseudomonadota bacterium
CTCCGCCGCTCCGTCCGTGCTCGCTGGTGTAGGTGCTCCTGGCTATATCGACGAAAACCGGCTTCGCGCCCAGCAGCGCAATGGCTTCGGCCGTGGCGATGAAGGTAAACGGTGTCGTGATCACTTCGTCGCCCGGACCGATATCCAGCGCCATCAACGCGATCAGCAGGGCATCCGTGCCGCTGGAAACGGAGATGCAGTGGTTTGCGCCGACGAAGCTCGCGAGCCGTTGTTCCAGTTCCTCGACTTCGGCGCCGAGGACGAACTGACCATGATCCAGGACCGCTTGAATGCGTTTGTCGATCGGCTCGCGAAGCCGCCGGTACTGGGTCCTGAGGTCTATGAATTCCACGCCGGCTCCCGTTATCCGCGCCACGACCGCCATTTGGCGAGCGCCGGTTCGATTATGGGCGGCAGTGCTTCCGATGTCCCGGGCTCCTGCAATCTGGAAGCCAGCCGCTTGCCCAGTTCCACTCCCCACTGGTCGAAGCTGTTGACGTCCCAGATGACCCCCTGTGTGAAGACCTTGTGTTCGTACAGGGCAATCAGCTTGCCCAGCGTGGCGGGGTCCAGTCGCCGGAACAGAATCAGGCTGGTGGGTCGGTTGCCGGCGTAGTTCCTGTGCGGATCGGCATCGCTGTCCGCCGCCGGATCGCCGGAGGCCAGGGCCCACGCCTGGGCGAGGCAGTTTATCGCGGCGAGATCCTGCTGCTCCTGGCGGTCCACCGGCGACCTCGCGGGCATGAGAAAATCCGCCGAGACCGGATCGGTGCCCTGGTGCAGGAGCTGGTAGAACGAATGCTGGGCGTTGGAGCCCGGTTCGCCCCAGATCACGGGTGCGGTGGCGCACTCCACCGGCTCGCCGCCGCGGCGCACGGACTTGCCGTTGCTCTCCATCTCCAACTGCTGGAGGTAGGCGGGCAGGCGGTGCAGGTGTTGGTCGTAGGGCAGCACCGCATGGTTGGAGGCCCCCAGAAAGTTGCGGTTCCAGATTCCGGCAAGCGCCAGCAGAATCGGCAGATTGCGATCCAGCGGTGCGGAACGAAAGTGTTCGTCAATCTGATTTGCGCCCGTCAGAAACTCGGCAAAATTCCGCCAGCCGATGGCCAGAGCCAGCACCAGGCCCACCGCGGAGCAGACCGAATACCGTCCGCCGACCCAATCCCACAGGTCCAGCCGACGCCCCGGGGCCACCCCGAAATCGTCCATTGCCCGATGATTCGTGGATACCGCCACGAATTGCGCGGCCACCGCGTCCGCACCACCCCGTTGCAGCAGCCATTCGCGGACCCCGCGGGCGTTGGTCAGCGTTTCCGACGTCGTGAACGTCTTGGAGCAAACCACGAACAGTGTGGTTTCGGGATCCACCGTCCGCAGGGCACGATCCAACTGGACGCCGTCGACGTTGGACACGAAGTGAATGCCCAGCCCCGGCAAGCGATAGCCTTCCAGAGCTTCCACCGCCATCACAGCGCCCAGGTCGGAACCGCCGATGCCGATGTTGACGATGTCGGTGATTCGCCGGTCCGTATAACCCTTCAGCGAACCGCCGTGCAGCGAGTCGGCCAGGGTCCGCATTTTCTCCCGTTCCGCCTCCACAAGCGGCATGACGTTTTCGCCCTCCAGCGCCAGCGGGCGGTCGGCGGGACGGCGAAGCGCGACGTGCAAGGCGGCGCGGTCCTCTGTGTTGTTGATCCGCTCGCCGCGAAACATGTGCTCGATCCGCTCGGGCAGGCGCGTTTGTTCGGCCAGTTCCAGCAGCAACTGCAAGGCCCGGGAATCGAGCCTCTGCCGGCTGAGGTCCAGCCACAGCCCCTCAGCCTCCGTGGCGAACCGGCGGCTACGCCGAGGGTCCCGATCGAAGAGTTCTGCGATCGGCACGCACGCAAGAACGCCGGCATGCCGCGCCAGTGCGGCCCAGGCTCCAGTACGCGGTCCGTACGACTCTTCGCTCATTGATGGCGTCCCTGTGTCACACCTGACTCGACAACCGCAATGGTTACGAGCCGTCTCCGTAAAAATCCATATACCAGTCCACGAAACGCTTCACCCCGTCCGAAAGTGTTATGGCTGGCCGGTGGCCGATCTCGGCCTCAAGTGCCGCGATATCACCCCAGGTTTCGTGCACGTCTCCGGGCCGCATCGGCAGCAGGTTCCTGATGGCCTTTCGTCCAAGACTTGTCTCAAGGAGCTCCACCAATCGGGACAGGTCCTGCGGCTGCCCAGCGCAGATATTGTAGAGCCGATAGGGCGCGGGGCTGATGGATGGGTCCGGCGCGTCTCCTTCCGGACCTGCGCCGCGTTGAGGCGGCCGATCCAGCAGCGCGACTACCGCGTGGACCGCGTCGTCGACATAGGTAAAATCGCGGCGATGGTTGCCCTGGTTGTAGAGGCCGATGGGGCGGCCTTCAAGAATATCCCTCGTGAATCGGAACACCGCCATATCCGGCCGGCCGAACGGGCCGTACACGGTGAAGAACCGCAGCCCCGTCACCGGCAGCCCGTAAAGGCTCGCGTAACTGTGGGCCATCATTTCGCCGGATTTCTTGGTGGCCGCGTAAAGCGACAACGGGTGATCCGCGCCCTGACGCACGGAAAAGGGCGTGCGGGTATTGGCGCCATAGACCGAACTGGTGGAAGCAAAAACCAGGTGCTCGACCTCCATGTGCCGGCAACCCTCAAGGACAGTCAATGTACCGAGGATATTGCTCTGAACATAGGGAAAGGGTTTCGCAATGCTGTGCCTTACCCCGGCCTGCGCACCGAGATGAACCACTCGCCGGAACCCTTCGGCGGCAAACAGCTCGGTCATGCGGTCCCGATCCGCCAGATCGAGGTGGACGAACCGAAAGCCCGCGGCACCCCGGAGAATATCCAGCCGAGCGCGCTTCAACCGGACATCATAGTACTCGTTGAGGTTATCCAGCCCGACGACCTCGTCGCCGCGGTTCAGCAACGCTTTCGCCGTGTGGAAGCCGACAAACCCGGCCGCACCGGTGACCAGTACCTTCATGACCGCCGCACCGGCCGCGTTACGGCGCTGGAATCGCCCCGGGTCCGGTATACGCCTGCACTCCCCGAGGCAACCCCGCCGTCCCGGGCCCGGGGTTCGTCAGCGCTCTCCGGCGCAACTCTTCCGTGCAGGATCGCGTCGCCGGTCCCTAGTTGACGGGCTGCGAGAAGAAGTCGAAGAACAGCCAGAACACGAAGGTCGAAATCACCAGCGTCAACAGCATCACCGGCAGGCCCTTATTGAACCACATCAATTGAGTGATGGCGAGGCTCGGGTCGTTCTCCTGGCGCGCCAGGCGCTCGGAAATCGTCACGATGAAGACATTGGCGGTGGAACCGATGTGGGTGCCGTTGCCGCCGAGGCCCGCACCCATGGCCAGCGCCCACCACAGCGGCGCGACATTGATGCCCTGCGATTCCATTCCCTGGATGATCACGATCATCGCCGCCGTAAACGGAATGTTGTCGATGGCAGCCGACAGGAACGCCGC
>VYEH01000039.1 GCA_009843005.1 Pseudomonadota bacterium
CCGGCCTTCATCAGGCGCGCCTGGTCGCCCACGCCTCGCAGTAGCTGCTGTCCCTGCACGAAATACGGGAACACCAGCCACGTCAGGGCGATGGCGAACGCCACGAACAGGAGCGCTCCGAGCTGGAAGGGATTGACGCGGGATGCGGTGGTCGTGGCCATGACGGTACTCGCCTATCCTCCGTGGCGGATGGCCGCCGCCAGTTCCTCGCCCGGCGTGGAGAAATTGAAGACGTCGACCAGGCGGCCGTCGGGATCGATCAGGAACACGTTCGCGGAATGCTGCACGGTGTAGTTGTTCTGCGTCTTGGTCACCACATAGCTTACCTTGAAATTGCTGGCGGCGGCGTTGATCTGCGAGACGTTGCCGCTCAGCCCGATCATGCGCTCGCCGAAGCGCGAGGCGTATTGGTCGGTGATTTCGGGGGAGTCGCGTTCGGTGTCGACGCTGATGAAGATGCCCACGGCGCCGTTGCCGGTATCCCTGAGCGCCTTGCCCATGTTCAGCACCATCAGCGGGCATACATCGGGGCAGTGGGTAAACCCGAATCCCAGAAGCACGTGGCGGCCGCGGAAATCCTCTGCCGTGACCGTACCGCCGTCCCGGCCCACCAGTTCGAAGTCCACGACAATGTCCTGGAGCGGATCGCCGAAGACGGGCATGCCGGCCATTTCGTGGCTTTCGTGGACGTGTTCGGATGCAGCATCGGCGCCCTGGAGGACGGTGGTTCGCGGAGCGATACCGGTCTCCGGAGCGGCGCCGGCCTCGCCATCCTGCGCATCGGCCATGCCGGCGGCGAAAACAATCGCCCAGACACAGGCCAACACATATACGAGCACAAATATCGGGAGCGGTATCGCCCGCATTATCGCGTCTATCCGTGCCATGCCGTTTCCTCGCAGGTTCGACCCATGCCCGGACCCGAGTCCGGAAGAATCATGGGTTTTGACCTCTCCGTGTGCGACCGGTTCCGCACTTGGCCGCTTACACGCGCGACCGCCTAGTAATCGAGTATAACCCCCTCGAACGGATTGATACCGGCGTGGAAATTGCCCTGGTCGCGCACCGTGCGCGACTCGCCGTTCTCGTCATAGTGCACCCAGATGAGACCGTGAGCGTCGCCGTTGCCGGGCATCTCGATCTTGCGGATCAGTTCCTTGCTGTCCACGTCGTAGACGTAGATCCTGCCCTCGCCGTTGCTGGTGGCCCACATCTCCTTGCCGTTGGGGGACAACAGGACATGGTCCAGCTTGTAGGCGCTGTACAGGGTCTCGGTGGCGTGCCCCGTCTGCGTGTCGATGATGGTGATCGTTCGGCCAAGATGATGCGCCGCCTCGCCCTTGTCAGCGACCCAAAGCTCAGTCTCTTCCGCGTTGAGCGCCCCGCCGTACGGCCCGATGCCGGTGCCGTTGGTCCAGATGATCTCGCCAGTCTTGATATCCACCTTGGCGGCCACCGAACTGCTCATGATCGGATAGATGTATTCCTTGGCATTATCGATGACGGCCCAGTTGGGACGGTAACCCGGGATCGGATATTCGGCGACGACCTCCCAGGTCTCCGGATCGATGGTGGCGACCCAGAACGGCCGCATGGCCAACAAACTTCCCTGGTACATCATCCGGACGCCCTGCATGCCCGTGCTGCGCCCCGGGGCGTAACCGGCCGGCTCCATCAGCGCGTAGATGTATTCGTAATCCTTGTCGGTCCAGACGGTATAGATGAAGCCGCCCATGTCGACGTCCCTGACGCCGCCCAGGATCTCGTCCGTTTCCGGGTCGTAGAGGAACAGCCCCAAGCCGTCCTGGTCGCGCACAAACACGTCGAACAGCACCTTGTCCCTGAAGACCTGACCGTGATGCAGCCGGGCGCCGATGGTGACCTGCAGCACGGGCTGCAGGGTGATGGCATCGAGCTTGAGCATCGTCCAGGCGCCGGCGGGGTCCGGCGTGCCGTCGGCTGTGGGCTCGCGGGGGCCGACCATGTAGGCGTACTTGCCGTCCGGCGACATGGCCGAAGTGTGCACCACGGCCCGTAGCTGCTCCGGAATCATGTGGGTGGCGATGATCTCCATGGTCTGGGCATCGCCGACCACGAGCTGATTGCTCGGCGGGGGCTGGTAACCGTCGAACAGCACCGACGGCGAACTGGTCGTGCCCACGTTCTCGTAGAAATAGGTCTTGCCCGGTTCGGGCGTGAACTTGGGCTCGCCGGGATCCCACCTCGCCACGATCCGCGACGGGTATTCGCTCCAGACGCTGCCTTCGATGGACCGGCGCGTCCACGTCGCCGGTACCGAGGCGAACGTCTCTACGGCCTCCACCTGCAGATCCCGAGGCGTCTTTGCGAACTCCAGCTCTTCCGCCTGGTTCGCCCTCACCGCCGCCAGCGCATCACGCCAACCCTGCACCAGGCCGATATCCAGCGGCAGGTCCGCCAGGGTGCGAACGTACATGGCGATCGCCTCGAGGTCCGTGTCGCTGGGATTCATCTCCGCAACGATCACGCCCATCATGGGGTTGTTCTCGAGCTGATCGAAGATGTCCACCGGCGTGGGGCCGAAGTGCAGCGTGGGTCCGACCAGCCCCTCCGCCGTCTCGCCGTGGCACACCCAGCAGCCGATGTCGGCGTTGAAGAGCTCGCTGCCCCTCTCCACCAGCGCCTCCACGGAATCCTGGGCTGCGGAGGACGTGCTGATCAGCAGCCCGATGAACAGGACTGAAAGGACTTTTCTTTCCATACCGGTTGACTCCTCGTTGGAATCCGACTGCGCCCTCTGGCTCGGGCCGGCGTTTCCTGGCCCCCGCCGGGACTGAAAATTATAGCGCAGGCTCCTTTCGTGGCGCTTCAAGGGATGGATAGCCGGCAAGGGTTTTTCCGAAGGACCGGATGCCGTTAACTCAACCGGGGAGATGGCCGACTGTCAGGGCATCATTGAGCGCCGATCAATTGCTAATTGAGGAATGATCCGACCATCGCGTTGCAGCCAGCGACTAGGGAGTCTCCAGGCAGGACCAGGCCTTGACGGTTTCGCCGGGCATCCACACCCAGTGCCTGCGGGCGGTCAGGGGCTCGATAAACGTCTCCGGATCAGTGACAGTCAGCGTGTAGTCGAGCCGCCGCTCGTCGTCACTCAGTGCAAAACGCTCCAGGATGTGCACATCCGCGCTCAATGGGATAGCGGAGCCGTAGTGCATGAAGTTGATCTGCGTCGTGGTCACAACGAGGTCGTCATCCTCCCAGCGCCCGACCGAGTGCCCCAGGATTGACGGGGACGCCACGGCCACGTCCGGGTCCATATGGATGATGCGCACCAGGTCGTACTCCTCGATGCGCAGATAAATTTCATTGCCCGCATCCACGAACTCGAAGGGAAGCGGATTGGACATGATCATCGGCATGCCCTTCGCGGTGCACCCGGGAATCGGATTATCCGCAATCGGATCGTAAGCCTCCCTACCGGCCTCGGCCGCCTGCGTCAGTGGAAACTCGCCATCAGGAACGAGGCTGAATGACTGGCCGTACTGGCGGCTCCAGACCCGAAAAAGGCCGTCCGCCGACGCTTCGGCCGCCGCTATGTCTGCCTCCGCAAACTCGCTTGGCTGCAGTATCGGCGTGTCCTGCATCCAGCGGGGCCGCGCTACGGTCTGAATGAGCAGCTCCCGACCATCCGGAAGCAGGACATTGTGGACCTCCATCGCGTTGGCCTCGAAACGAGCGGCCGGACCCGCGACGCGGACCCTGGTGCCCTCGGCCAATGCCTCCGGACCCAGCCCGTGGCGGATCAGTGTCGCCGGCGGGGTGCTTTCCAGCGCCCACTCCGCGCCGTCATCGTCACGCATCCAGAAACGAGTGTGCGGGTTTCGCCAGAGGGTCCGGGTGATGACGCCCTCCGCTTCGATCACCCGGCTGGAATCATAAAAATACGCGCGGGAATGGTGCGCCGATGTGTCAACAGCGGCAAGCAGAATGATCGCAAGGCAATATAGTGGCCGTCTCAAGAAGTTTCCCCTCCAGCTACTTTATTGTTGCGGCTTGGTCCTTTCTTCCGAAGCCCTGTCTCCGCTGTGACGATAGCATTGTGACCTCGGGGTGTGCGTTGCCGCGCTCAACGCTACTCTTTGGCTCGTTCTGCGGCCACATGTTCCTCGTAGATGCGCTCCAACCGCTCGACCTCGGCGAGGAATCCCTCGGGATCGACAAAGGTTTCCGGTCTGTACTCCTGGCCCGGCTGGTACTTGTCGTGCAATCCGTACTGTCCGCCGTGGGCCGCGACCCACACATCGACATCCATGGCCTTCTGGCTGGCATAGGTCCGGGCGAAGTCCTCCGCCACCCCGGGGTAGGTAGGGTCAACGACGAGTCGCTTGCCTTCGTTGATGGTACCCATGTTCGCGACCACGACGTTGTAGTCGCGTCCGTCTTCCGTCACCTGCATGGAATAGCTCGAACTGCCCTCCGTGTGGCCCGGATGATGGTGAATGCGCAGGCGAATATCACCCAGCTCGATGACTTCGCCGTCGTTGATGATCCGGTCGACCTCCACCGGCCGGAACGACTCCCGGCCACCAAAATGTGGGTCGCTGAAACCGCCGTCCTCCAGCACCCTGCCGTCGCCGGCCGTGGCCCACATCTCGGCCCCGGTGATCTCCTTGATTTCCGCCAGTGCAGCCGTGTGGTCCCAGTGTGCCTGCATGGTCAACAGGATCCTGACGTCCTCCAGGCGATAGCCCACTGATCCGATGTTCTCCCGGATGAGAGGCGTGGAATCCTCCAAACCGGAGTTGATCAGGATGTGACCCTCGTCCGATGTGATCAGGAAAACGCCCAGGCCAGCGGTACCTACGGCATACAGATTTCCGAAGACCCGGTGTCCCGGGAACGGCTCCGACCAATCTGCGGGCTGGGCCTGCAACCCGGCGATGGGGCAGGCCAGCAGCAAGACGGTCGGGCCAAGGCCGGCGAGCTGTCGGAAGAGCGAATGCATTGAGCCGGCAGTTTTCATCTTTCGATTATAGGCTGGCCCGCAAGAGCCTGCTGCGCTGCTCCAGACCCCGGACGATTGAGGTACTGACCGCTCGAGGGAAATCGTCGGGCAATTTTGCCGCCACGCTCTCGACTGCGGTTGGCAGGCGCTCGGCGATGTCCTCCATGAGTGCGTTCACCGTCTCGGCCGACATTCCGGCGGTCCGCGCGGTCTGTATATAGTGCCGTGGCTGAATGGTATGCAACACGTAGTGCCGATTGTTGCCGATCGACATGGCCATCTTTGCCTGATTGATTCGCAACTGCCTGGCGTCCAGGTTCGGTTGCACCGAGATCACATCGTACAGGGGAGTCCGTGAGAACCCGCCGTGGGCATGGAGGAAAACGCTGAAATTCTTGGCATGGCCGTCGGTTGCGCCCAGAAGCCAGAAAAGGGTCTGGGCTATCAGAAACTGGACCCGGTCTTCCTCGGGCCGATCACTCGCCTTGAACAACTCCAGTAAACGCGCGATTCCGGGACCCCCGTCTGACTGGTACCTGCGCGTAGAAGGGATGGAGAGCGCCTGGCAGCAATCTTCTTGCGGAACGCGAAGGAGGCGGCCGTCCCGCGTCCAGATCCGGTCAAACCGCTCCACCGCCAGCACTCTTCGTCCCTGAAAATCGAGTATTTCGGTATTGGCCACCCTGAGCCCGAATGCAGCCAGCAGTTTCATGCAGAAAAACTCGTTCTCGACACTACGCGAGAAATCGATGCCGTTGTTCAGCAACCCGATCTGCGGCTTGAATATGTGAGTTGTCGGAGTGCTTCCCGACGGAACGCGCCATTCGCCCTCGCACAACAGAAGTGCCGTCTTGTCCTGCGCGCCGGCGATTGAAATTCGAAACGCCGTCGATCGCATCACCGGAGACGGCGCCCGCGACTCCGGGATCCGCCCCCTCGGGAAGAAACTGCAAGGCTCCCACGCAGTCGCGGCCGATGGCGCTTAGCAGACTGAAGGGGTCGGTGCCATCAGCCGCCGTACGCTCGGCAACCCGGCGGCGGATTTCGTCGCTGTCGGGCAGCAGATTGTCGAATACGGCGATCACGGTTTCTCCGATGTAGCGGTCTTCGCGTATCGGCAGTGACAGCGAGATGGGAAAAGCGAGTTCCCAATCCAGCCACGATGCGTCGTATCGGAAATCCACAGAACCCGACGGAGCCTTCGTCACGCGACCGATCAGGCGCCCGTTCAGGAAAACGTTCAGGGGCGCATGGGTCCGTGTGCGCGCCATCAGAACAGCGCACCGATATCTGCACTGGCGGCGGTCTCTCGCTCCTCGATCACGAGCTGCAGGCCCAACGCCGTCAGAGCATCGAGCAACGTCCGCAACCGCGTGGCCGGTTCTCCCCGTTCCAGCTTGGAAATGGTGGCCTGCCGCAAGCCGATCCTGGCGCCGAGCTGCTGCTGAGTGAGTTCTTGCCGGCGGCGCTCGCGACGAATGATGGCGCCGAGCTGTTGCTCGGTCCGGGCGATGGGTTTCATGGTGGCGACCCTTGCATGAATCTATGCGCTTATGCGTATATTATTACTTTATACGCTAATGCGAATAACTTGTCAATATACGCGATTGCGTATCGAGAATAAGACGGGTGCGTGGCTGGCGGCCGTGAGGATATGGACGCGATGAGCCACCGATCATCGCGCCCGAAATCTTGATGCCGCCCGACCAGGCGCCGACGGACAGTGTTCCGATCAGCTAGAAATTCAGCGCGTTGCCCAGGACGGGATTGATTCCGCCGTGGAAATTGCCCTGGTCGCGTACCACGCGCGGCTCGCCATTCTCGTCGTAGTGCACCCACACGAGGCCGTGGGCATCGCCGTTACCGGGCATGTCGATGATGTTCGTCAGTTCCCTCGACTCGGCATCGTAGACGTAAATTCGGCCCTCGCCGTTGCTGGTGGCCCACATTTCCGTGCCGGTGGGATCAAGAAGCACATGGTCCACCTTGTAGGCGCCGTAGAGCGTTTCGGTGGCATGCCCGGTCTGGGTGTCGATGATGGTGACGGTGCGGCCCAGGTGGTGAGCGCCCTCGCCCTTGTCCGCTACCCAGAGTTCGGTCTCGTCGATATTGAGCGACGCGCCGTACGGACCGATACCGGTGCCGTTGGTCCAGACGACCTCGCCCGTTTCGATATTGATCTTGGCAGCGTTGGAGAGCGAGTTGATGACGTACATGTTCTCCTTGGCCGAATCCACGACCAGCCAGTTGGGCCGATAGCCGGGGATGGGGTATTCGCGCAGCACCTCCCAGGTGTCCGGGTCGATCTTGGCGATCCAGAACGGGCGCAAGGCCGTGAACCGGCCCTGGTACATGCTCACCGCGGCGAACATCCCGGTCGCGCGGCCCGGCGCGTAACCGGCGGGCTCGACGAGCGCATAGATGTACTCGTAGTCCTTGTCGGACCACGCGGTGTAGGCAAAGCCGCCCAGATCCACATCGCGGATGCCGCCTACAACTTCGTCGGTTTCCGGGTCCAGCAGAAAGACGCCGAGCCCGTCCGGGTCGCGCGCAAACATGTCCACGAGCACGAGATCGCGGAACGCCTGCGCATGATGGATCCGCCCGCCGATGGTGAATTGCTTGATGGGCTGCAGGGTGAGGGCATCCGCCTTGATCAGCGTTGCCGACGAATTCACCGTGGGCTCATTGTCCGCCTGCCCGGGCCGCGCGCCGATGATGTACACGTAGCGGCCGTCGGGCGACATCACGGTACCGTGGACCGTCGCGCGCAGGGTCTCCGGCAACATGTAGCTGGCGATTATTTCCTTGGTCTCGGCATCCCCGACCACGATCTGGTTGCTCGGAGGCGGCACGTAGCCGTCATACAGCACCGACGGGGAACTGGTGGTTCCCACGTTCTCGTAGAAGTAAGTCTTGCCGGGCTCGGGCGTGAACTTGGGCTCGCCGGGATCGAACGTTGCGATCACTTCGGTCTGGTAGTGGCTGGTGAGGTTGCCTTCCCTGGCTCGTCGGGTCCAGGTCTCCTGCACCGAGGCGAAGGTCTCGATGGCCTCCACCTGCAGGTCCCGCGGCGTCTTGGTGAATTCCAACTGCTGCGCCTGGTTCGCCTTGACGATGGCCAATGCCGTGCGCCAGTCTTCCACCAGGCCGAGTTCCAGAGGGAGGTCCGCCAGGGTGCGAATGTACATGGCGATCGCCTCGAGATCCGCATCGCTGGGATCCATTTCCGCGACGATCACGCCCATCATCGGATTGCTTTCCAACTGATCGAAAATATCCACCGGCGTGGGTCCGAAGTGCAGCGTAGGGCCTACCAACCCCTGGGCGTTCGGGCCATGGCAAACGTGGCAACCGATGTCCGCGTGAAACAGCTCGCCGCCGCGGGCCACCAGCTCCTCCACGGTCTGGGCCGAAGCTACCCCGCCCAGCAGCAAGCCGATGACAATTCCCGGAAGGTAGTTTCGTATCATGCCCGTTGACTCCTCGTGTGCGTTTCGCCTCGTGTGCGTTCCGCCCGGCGACCCCCGCCCGGCGGCGAAGGGGCACAGATTATAGCTCAAGCCACCGCTCGTTCTTGACAATTCATTATGCTTTGCAGATTGAGTCGGAGGGCGCTCGAAAATAGTATCGATACGACCTCATTTCGCGTGACCGGGACAGGGGAGACACGACTTTGATTCACCACAGCATTACCGGCGGTGCGCGGCAAAAGCCCCGCGTCGCACCGGGACCGGCGAGGCGCCTTCGCAGAAGCCGTTGCCTTCTCGCGGCAGGTTGGATGCTCCTGGCAACGACTCTCGAAACCGTCCACGCCCAGTCCGGGGACCTCTTCTTCGAGGGCGTGCTCCTGGTCGAGCCGGCCCCGCCCGCCGAGGTGGTCATACCGGTTACCACAGGTAACGCCATGGGCGGCGGTCAGAACGCCATGGGTATGGGCCCAGCCATGGGCGGCGGTGGCCAGAGTGCGACCGGCGCAGACGGCGGACAGGGCGGTATGGGGGG
>VYEH01000288.1 GCA_009843005.1 Pseudomonadota bacterium
AAGGCATGACCCACATCGCCGGCGCGCCCTCGGAGGAACGCCGCAAACGGTGCTTCGGCACTTGCTACTTCAAGCCGGTCAAGGGCGCGCTGCAGTCGTGGGAGGCCGACCAGGTCGATATCGTGCAAGCCGTCCTGGAACGGTTCGCCGATGCGGTGAACGGCACCCAGCCGTTCCTGATTTCCACCCGGGAAATGATTCACGGGGCCGCAGTGACGGAAACCATCGTAAAGTCGGCGGCTTCCCATCAAATCGAGAAGGTGGTTTGATCGACTGCCGGGTACGCTGACGACTGCAATGCGGACAGCGGACTTTTCACACAGATCACGGACTTAAACACTCAGACAACGAAATTACCAAGGAGACTCGCGGTGAGAGAAGGCACAGTTGGAATGATGCAGGTGGACTATGAGCAGCGGATGGACATGGACCGCATGCGAGAACACCGCGTATCGCGCATCAAGAAATACATGGACGAGTTCGACGTGGAATGCCTGCTGCTGTTCGACACCAGCAACAAGCGCTACGCCACCTCCACCGCCGTGGCATCGCCCGAAGTGGACAACATGGGGCGCTACGCCATCGTGCCGCGCGACGGCTATCCCCATATCTTCGGTTTCGGCTCCGAGGTCGCCGCCGAAAAGCTCTATTGCCCCTGGGTAGCCGAGACCACGTTCCCGGCCCACGGCACCATGCACGGCGCCCTGCCCATGGCCTGGAAGTGCTACGAGGGCTTCCTCAAGGATCTGGACATGGTCCTGGACAATCACGGCATGGACAAGAAGAAGGTCCGCATCGGCGTGGACATCGTCGAGTCGCAGATCATGTTGGCGCTGCTGGAGAACGGCTACAACATCACCGACGGTCAGGGTGTCATGCAGTACGCCCGCGCCATCAAGAACGAAGACGAGATCATGTGCCTGAAGCACGGCGCGGCCATCGTCGATTGCGCCTCTCACAAGACATCGCAGACCTAGGCGCCGGTGTTCAAGGAAATCTTCCTGCACGGGGTGGCCTCCCAGGAGATGCTTGGCCTGGGCGCCCTGTGGGTGCACAACGTGCAGGTCACCACGGGCAACCGAACGCACCCACATCCCCACCTGAGTTCGGATCGGCTGATCCAGCCCGGCGACATGATCTTCATGGACATCGTCTGCATGTTCAACGGCTATCACACCTGCGTGTACCGCTGTTTCTGCTGCGGCAAGCCCAACCAGAAGCAACTGGACATCCACAAGCGCTGCCTTGAGTACCAGCTCGCCGGCATTGAGGCCGTCAAGCCGGGGGTGACCAGCGCGGATGTCGCTGCCGTCTGGCCCGACCACAAGGCCATGGGCGCCCGCAGCGAGCATGAAGTGTTTGGACTCCAGTACGGGCACGGCCTCGGCGTCGGTCTGTGGGAGTTCCCCATCATCTCTCGCGCCTACAGCTTCGATCACCCGGTTGAAATCGAGCCGGGCATGTGCTTCGCGCTGGAAACCTACGCGGGCATCGGCTACGACGGCGTGCGGCTGGAAGACGAAGTCGTGGTCACGGAAACCGGCATCGAAGTCATCACCAAGTTCCCGACCGATGAGCTCTTCGGTTGCGGAATGAACTACTAGCCGGATTCCATGAGCACACTGAAGATCGCGCTGATTCCCGGCGACGGGATCGGCAAGGAGGTCATGCCCGAGGGTGTGCGGGTCCTGGAAGCCGCGGCGGCCGGGAACGGCATCGAGTTGCAGTGGCAGGAGTTCGACTGGTCCTGCGAGCGGTACCTGAAAACCGGTGCGATGATGCCGGCGGACGGCATTGAGCAGCTCAGCGCCTTCGACGCCATCTATCTCGGCGCGGTCGGCTTTCCCACGGTGGCCGACCACGTCTCCCTCTGGGGGCTGCTGATCCCCATCAGGCGCGAGTTCCACCAGTACATCAACCTGCGCCCCGTGAGGCTGTTCGACGGCGTGCCCTGCCCGCTGGCGGGCAAGAAGGCCGGGGACATCGACTTCTACGTGGTGCGCGAAAACGTCGAGGGCGAGTACTCGGCCATCGGCGGCGTTCAGTACCAGGGAACCGAGAACGAGATCGTCATCCAGCAGAGCGTGTTCACCCGGCGCGGCGTCGACCGGGTGGTGAAGTACGCCTACGAACTGGCCAATTCACGTGCCGCGAAGCACCTGTCCTCGGCGACCAAGTCCAACGGGATCATTCACTCGATGCCCTACTGGGACGCGCGGGTCGAGGCGATGGGCGAACAATACCCGGACGTGAAGGTGGATCAATTCCACATCGATATTCTCACCGCCAACTTCGTGCGCATGCCGGAACATTTCGATGTGGTGGTTGGAAGCAACCTGTTCGGCGACATTCTGTCGGATCTTGGTCCCGCCTGTACGGGTACCATCGCCATCGCTCCGTCGGCGAACATGAACCCGGAGAAGGCGCATCCCTCCATGTTCGAGCCGGTCCACGGCTCGGCGCCCGACATCGTGGGCCGGGGCATTGCCAATCCGATCGGCGCCATCTGGGCCGGGGCGATGATGATGCAGCACCTGGGTTACCCGGCGGTGCACGATGCGGTCCTGGCGGCCATAGAGAACGTGCTGCGCGAAGGCAAGCGCCTGACACCCGACATGGGCGGGAAGGCTACGACAACATTACTGGGCAAGGCCATCGCAGCGGCCATCTAGCCGGCGCCCCGCACCAGGCCGGAACCGCCGTACAGGTTGTGTTGCGGTGTCTTGGTTCCTGAATCCGGACGGCCGGAATGCATATACAACGCCGCCAACTCTGGCTGGTTCTCCTGGTGGAGACGGTATTCCTGGGCATCCTGGCGGTATGGGTACTGATTCGCCTCGACCGCCTGTTCGAGCCGGTCAGCTTGCTGGTGGCGCTGGCGATCATCGTCATCAGTGACGTAATCGCGGTTGTCCTGATGCAGGCGTATGCACCCACGAGGATTACATTCTCGCCGGGCGAGAGAGAGCTTGAGGGACAAGTCCTGGACGGATTCGGCGCCAGCAACCGAGGACGCGTCCTGTTGCGAGGGGAACAGTGGTCGGCGCGCAGTCAGGGATCGGGGCCCATCAAGCCCGGCGACACCGTCCGGATCGTTTCCCGCAGGGGCCTGAATCTGCTCGTCGAACGGGTCCCGAAGGGGGCGTCCTCAGAATGACACCCTGGGTCGTACGGTCCTCGCAACCAGGCTCCGGGCTCATCTGCTATCCTGCGAGAAGGTGATCAAATCGAGCCGAAGATGGCACACGACAAGTATGCACGACGAGCGTATGGTCTGCTCGCGGCGATTACAGCGATCGCGGCAACCCATTCAGCGCCGGCGCAACAGACGATTGCCTCCACCCTGCCCGACTGGAGCGGCGTCTGGCAGATGACCAGCAACACCGTCTTCGACCAGGCTACTGTCGATCCGCCCGGCGGCAGTTCCAATGCCCCCGGGACGCGCGAATACCCACCCTACAATGACGAATGGGAAGCCAAATACGCGGCCAATCGCGAACGCGTTCGCCTGGGCCAGTTCCCCGATCCCATCACGACCTGCGGCACACCGGCCGGTTTTCCCCGAATGATGAACCTGCCCGCCGGAATCGAGTTCGTCGTCAGGCCGGAGCAGGTCTGGATCATCACCGAAGACGGCCCCAACATCATGCGCATCTACACCGACGGGCGAAGCCATCCCGCGCCCGCGGACCGGTGGCCCACCTACAGCGGCGAATCCGTGGGGCGCTGGGAGGACGATACGCTGGTTTTCGAGACCATCGGCCTCAAGGGCGACGGCGATGCCATCCTCGATCGAACGGGACTCGTCCTGAGCACCGAAGCCAGAATCGTCACCCGATTGCGCCGGTCTGAAGACGAACTCATGGAGGCGCAGTTCACCATCGAGGACCCTGCAGCGCTGACAGGGCCCTGGCATGTCGTCAAGCACTATCGCAAACTCGAACCCGGCACTCGGATGATCGAGTTCGCCTGCGCGGAGAACAATCGCAACCCGGTGGATACGGCCGGAAGAACGCTGACCCTCGACCGGGAAGGCAACATTCTGGACGATCTTTGAGTGCCGCCGAGCGCGCTTGTGAAATTGGAGCGAGAACAATAAATACCACAACGACGATGCCGATCATGGCTGGATGCATCATCGCGGGAATTGCGCTCACGAGTCCGGCCCATCACGCCGCAACCATGTTCGATCGGGAACAGACCGTCGAGTTGTCCGGAGAGATCGTCGAGTTCCAGTGGACCTCTCCCCATGTCTGGATCCAGATCAACGTCGAAAACGAATCCGGCGAGCTGGTAGAGTGGAGCGTGGAGGGCAGCGTCCCCAACCGGCTCTACCGCGCGGGTTGGCGGCCGACCACCTTTCAGCCCGGCGACCGGGTCACGATCCACGCCGCACCCATGCGCAATGGAGCGCCGGCTGCGCTGTTCATTGGAGCCAAGCTGTCCGACGGCTCGACGCTCGGCCGATTCGAGGAACTCTCCGGGGACTGATTCCTGTCTCCGTCAACGATACCGGCCGCGAGCACAGCCCGCTGGTCTGCGCCTTCGCCTTCGCCTTCGCACAATTAACGGCCGGTCAGACCACTGGTGACCGGCCGTTGATGGCTGTTATGCAGCCGGGTTCATCACGGGTCGAACGACTGCCGGTACTGGATGCCGTACTCCCGGAGCCGCCGGAAGAACCGGGCGCCCTGGGTGTCCGGCGGATCGGTGGCGAACAGGTTCTGAACGGCGAAATTCAGGCTCGCGCCGTTGCGGAAGCGGTGGATGTAGTTCGCGGAGACGACCCACTGGCCTTCTTCATGCACGAACACTGACCGGTTCTCCTCCGAGAGATCCTCGAACTGGGCGTTCAGGCTGTCGCGGTAGTTGGCGTTCAGACGTAGCGTATGGTCGCCCCGGATGGTCAGGAACAGCGGGAAATTGCCCTGCCAGTGCGGCATGGAGGTCACGCCGTTGAACCCGCCGCCCATGCCCACGGTAGCGTTGATGTCCCGTCCTATGGCGTCACAGACAAACTCCGGACACAGGACTTCCACTCCGGCGCCTCCCAGCGCGTTCGGGAATTCATATTTCAGGGTGAAGGATGCCTGCGGCGCGAACCTGAGCGCACCCCAGGCAGTGTCGAAATTCAACGTGGCGCGGACGTCGAGAAATTCGGCGTCCAGGTAACCCAGGTTGTCGACGTTGCCCACGATTCGGGCAACATTCTCGATATTCAGCGGCGCGGACGGATCGCGGGCCACCGCGCAACCGCCCTCATCGAGCGGAACATAGGTGATCAGGCCTCCGCGAACTATCGGTATGCCGTTGGCATCGGTGTTCAGGCAAGCGGTGCCGCTCATGACCGTCGGCGCCGTGGGGGTCACGATCCGGTCCTGGAAGTCAAAAGCCACCCAGGTTGCGCCGACACTGTGATTGTCCGTGACATCGTAATCGAAACCGATCGAAAGATTGTCCGCCGTCTGCGGTTTGACATCCGGGTCGGCCGCGATCTCGTAGATGAAGGAAATCCCGCCCATCGCGCCGTAACTCATGCCGCCCACAACCGCATTCGCCATCCCCATGCCCTGGATGATCTGGCTGGCGGAGGCGTGGACGATGGAAGGCCCGCGGAACGACGTGCCGTAGGACGCGCGCACCGTGAGGTCGTCCGTCGCGGTCCAGTTGACGGCGACCTTCGGCGTGGTCTGCGACAAGCCGTTCTGATACTCCTCGTTTCGGACCGCCAACTGCACATTCACGCTGTCCGTCAGCGGCAGCGCCGCCTCGGCAAACACCGAATTGACGCTCTGCTTCCCGCTCCAGTCGTTGAACGTGCCGACGGAGGCAAGCTGGCCCTGATTGGCGAGCACGTCGGAATCCCGTTCCATGCTCTCGCGGCGGGTGGCGACGCCCGCGGCAAGCCCGATGGGACCGCCGGCGAGTTCGCCGACCTCACCCGTGACGAGGAAATCCGCGCTGGTAAACGTGTTCTGGAAGACGTCGAGGCGGTTGGGACTCAGCCATTCCACCATCTCCCGGTCGTTGGCAAGTCCCAGCGCTTCCGCGTTGGGCAGACCCGCGCTCATGAACGGGTTGTAGTAGTGACAGAAGCCGGTACCGGGCATGACGTCGGTATTGAACGGGTCGTCCACGCCGCAGTCGGAACCGCCGTAGCCGTTCAGCGCCAGGGGCAGGTTGGCTACGAGCATGTCCCTGACACCCTGGTAGGCCTGGAAGTAAGCCGTCTGGACATCGAAATTCCACTCCCAGCTCCCCGTTAACTGGCCGTCCAGGGAAAATACGGCCCGCAAGTGATCGGACCGCGTGAAGGCGTCGAATTCCTCGCCGTAGGGCAGCGTCTCGGCCTCCATATAGGTCGGAACGCCCATGCCCCTTAATGTACCGAACGTGGGAACTATGCTCTGCGCCCGCATGTAGCCAGGATTGTGGCTAGGGATGGCGAATTCAGTCCCCAGCCGACCGGGCGGCACGGCCCAGGTTCTTGCGATATTGTCGCCCCACAGATCCGTTTCGGCGATACGTTCGCGCCCGTAATTGAGTTCCACGCCCGCCCGCAGTTCGTCGCTGAAATTGTGCTCCGCCGAGGCATACAGCGTCAGTAGTTTCTTGTCGTGCTGGATCACGTTTCCCGGCGTGTAGCCCGAGGGTTGCGCGCACACGGTGGCGGCCGTTGTGCTGGATACCTCACGAGTGAAATCGGTGATTGCCGCCGGGTATTTGGCCTCCAGCGGCGGCCCCAGTTCCGGGTTGCCGCAGTCGGGATCCACCCACGACAGGCCCATGCCCATGGCCGGCACGTAATCGAAGGCGCCGCCCTGGATCGTGGACAGGCCCGTCCCGGTCTCCGGCGTGACGTCGGGGTCCGGGTCATCGGCAAACTCGATATCGCCGATCCCGATCCGGTCGGTCTCGGTGAACTCGATGGAGAACACGCCGCTGGATGTCTCGTTGCCGGCCCCCCAGATCGCGCCGAAAGTATAGTTGTTGGCGTCGGTGACCGCTTCGTTGATCCTTGTGTCGAAAGAGAAATCGAAACCCCTGAAGTCGTCGCGGGTGATGAAGTTCACCACGCCTGCCACCGGGTCGGAGCCGAACAGCGCCGAACCGCCGTCCAGCAGGATTTCCGTGCGCCCGATGGCGATGCGGGGCACCATGGCGTTCAGGTCCGGCGATGGCCAGCCCTGCCCGTCAATGACCGAGTTGATGGAACGCCGGCCATTGATGACGGTGAGCGTATTTTCGTCGCCGATACCGCGTAGATTGATCTGGGCCGACCGTCCGCCGCCCCGCACCCGGGGCTGGCCGTTGGCGCCGGTTTGCTGACCGGTATCGCCCGAGTAGTTCTGCGGCACGCTGGTGACGAAGTACTGCATCAGATCCTGCGGCGCCTCCAACCGGATATCCTCGCCGTCGATGACGGATACCGGCGACGGCGAATCCACGCCCGTATAAAGATAGGATCCGGTGACGACGATTTCCTCCAGTTCGTCGCCCTCCTGAGCGTAAGCAGTGGCAAACCCCATGGCGGCCCCCAACAGGCCCACCATCATGCTGCACGTGATTCCCTTTAGCATCTCCATACCCTTTTGTTTCCCCTTACTGTCGGAATACCCCTGGTGCGGCTATTTCATGCCGCGACAAATGACAACTTGTTCATGTTTGGCGCGCATACGTTATACGAGTTGCGGAAGAAATGCGACACGACGACGCAAGGAACCAACACACTTTTCAGGCATTGTCGCACTCTTTTCAGGTATTGTCGCGCCGCCGCAACACAATCGGCGTCACCGGACGTACTTCGCTGCGCGGTCAAATCGAACGCGTGGCGGAACTCGCACCGATGCACAGCAGGGCTGTTTGGACCCTAAACGTCCAGCCGCAACAACTCGATCAGGTTGCCGCCCAGGATGGCGATCTTCTCCTCATCGCTCAACGAGGGCGATTCGACCACCAGATCGATGGTGTCCGGCCATGCGAACGGCATGTCGGAACCGTAGACCACCTGGCTCGCGCCGGCCACGGCCACCAAGTGCCGAAGCCCTTCCTCGTTGAACACCATAGTGTCGACGAGAATTTGGGTTCTCAGGTACTCGCTCGGATTCTTCGTGTTGATGCAATTGGCGTTGTTTCTTGCGCAGGCGACCTCGGACCTTCCCAGGTAGGACGGCAGGTACCCGCCGCCGTGGGCGGCCACCACCTTGAGATTCGGGAAGCGGTCCAGCGTGCCGTCGAATATCATCCTGGAAAGGAACAGCGTCGTCTCCAGGGGATTGCCGATCACGTTGCCCAGTCCGCCGGTACCGTCCAGTGCGCCGGCCTGGATGATGTTTCTGGACCCGTCCGGGTGCATGAAGACCGGCACGCCCAGCTCCTCGGCCTTGGCCCAGAACGGATCGTACCTGGGCGAAGTCGGTGTTTCTCCCTGTGCGTGCCCCAGTATGGACGCGCCACGGTGCCCCAGTTCGGTAACGGCGTAGTCCAACTGTTCCGCGGCCATCTCCGGATACTGCAACGCCGGCGAGGACAGCGGCACAAACCGGTCGGGATGCGTCGCGCACCACTCCGCCAGTCCCTCGTCGTTGATCTTCACGATCGCTTCGGCCTGCTCCTCGGTTGCCTCGTACCACCAGAACCGGTTCACGCTCAGGGCCGCGATGTCGATGCCCCGCTCATCCAGCGCGTCGATACGGTGCGTGCCGAGCACCAGCATGTCCTGGAGCGGCGCGTTTTCCAGGGGCGTGCCCTCAATGATGGGCCTGACTTCCTGAAACAGGCAGTGCGCGTGGATGTCGACCACGACGACCTCGTTGCCGCCCACCATGACCTGCTTGCCGCGGGACTGCGCAATGGCCCTCATGGCCGGAGTCATTGCCAGGGCGACGGCGCTTCCGCCGGCCGTCAGGAAGGATCTGCGATTCAACATGGTGGTTCTATATGGACGCCTCCCGATGACCAAGTCCGCGTAGAGGTGGTGGATTTCAG
>VYEH01000094.1:0-2844 GCA_009843005.1 Pseudomonadota bacterium
GCATTCGGCGATCAGGTTATACTGCGGGAGGCGAACCTGCGCCTCGAAACTGGCGAACGGGTGTGTCTGATAGGCCGCAACGGTTCCGGTAAGTCCTCCACCCTCAAACTGCTGACAGGAGACATCGAGCCGGACGAAGGCCGGGTCGAAATCCCTCCGGGAATCCGCCTGGCGATGCTTGACCAGGCACTGGACGAACCCACCGAACGGCTCGTTCGCGACGTCGTGACTGACGGGATGCACGCGCAGCGCTCCCGAATCGAAGCCTTTCGCGCCCTTTCCGCCAAACTGCCGCCCGGGAAGGCCCAGTTGCGGGAACTCGAAGCGCTGCAAGCGTCCATAGAAGCTGGCGGCGGCTGGTCGATCGACGTTCCGGTGGATGCCGTCATCTCCCAACTCGACCTGCCGGGCGACGAGCGCATGAGCGAATTGTCAGGCGGCTGGAGGCGCCGGGTAGCGCTGGCTCAGGCCCTGGTCGGAAAGCCGGAATTGCTGCTTCTGGACGAACCGACCAACCACCTTGACATCAGTACCATCGAGTGGCTCGAAGGGGAAGTTCGACGGTACGACGGCACGGTGCTGTTCGTATCCCATGACCGGGGGTTCGTGGAGCGTCTGGCGACCCGCGTCGTCTCCATTGACCGCGGTTCCCTTAGATCCTGGCCCGGAGGTTACCGGGCGTACCTGCGTCAGAAACGCAGGGCCGACGCCGAAGAGGATCGCGCCAATGCCCTCTTCGACAAGTCGCTCGCTGAGGAAGAAGCCTGGATACGCCGCGGGATCAAGGCACGTGAGAGCCGTAACGAGGGGCGTGTGCGGGCGCTCGAGGCCATGCGGGAGCAGCGCGCTCAGCGCGTCAAGCGGCCGGCACAGGCGCGCATTCACATCAACGAATCCGAACAGTTATCCGGTAAGAAAGTTATTGAAGTTCGCAACGTAACCCACGGTTATAGTGGAATAAACCTTTTTAGAAACTTCTCGCTGCGCATCATGCGCGGCGACCGGATCGGCATCATCGGCAACAACGGGGTCGGCAAGAGCACCCTGCTCCGAATCCTTCTGGGCGAAGTGAAACCGGACACAGGGTCCGTCAAGCGCGGCACGCATCTGCAGGTGGCCTATTTCGACCAGCTTCGGCGCGAACTCGATACGACGAAGACGGTCGCTGAAATCGTCGGCGAGGGCCGCGACTACATCGACATTCAAGGCCGAAAGAAGCACGTCGTAGGCTATCTCACCGACTTCCTGTTCTCGGCGAAACGGGCCATGACCCGTGTTTCCGCCCTGTCCGGCGGCGAGCGCAACCGGGTCATTCTTGCAAAGCTGCTGATTCAGCCTGCGAATTTGCTGATCTTCGATGAACCGACCAATGACCTGGACGTAGAAACCCTGGAAGCGCTGGAGTCGCGTTTGATTGCATATTCCGCAACGCTGATCGTCGTCAGCCATGACCGGTATTTTCTCGACCAGGTGGTCACGAGCACCCTGGTATTCGAAGGTGACGGTGTGGTTCATCGATATACCGGTGGCTACAGCGACTGGGAACGGCTGCGGCGGCAACTGGCGGTGGGGGATTCGCCCGCGTCCGTGGCAAGAACAGCAAGGCGGTCGTCGGGACGAACCCCCTCCCCCGCCAGAAAGCTCACCTACAAGCTGCAACGCGAACTGGATGGGCTTCCGCAGCGGATTAAGGCGCTGGAACAGCGTGTCCAGGCTCTGGAACAGCAGGTCAACACGGCAGAGTTCTATCGCCAGCCCCACGAAACAGTGCAGGCAACGCTCCATGAACTGGATCGGCTGCGTTTGCGTCTCGAGGCGGCGGTGGACCGCTGGGGCGAGCTTGAAACTCAGTCCCAGGAACTCCGTTAGTCCTCTTCCTGCGCCACTCCTCACCTGCACCCTCCGGCTACGGAATCGGCCCGCCGCGCAAGTTTTCCCCGGTAGACTTGAGGCTGCCGATACAGCAGAATGCCTGCGGTCTGTCGGCAGCCGTGACAGGGCTTCGGGGATGCCGCCAGGCAGATTCAGGAAATCGTACCTGGTACAGCACGGGGAAGAACAATGGCCGAACCCGCAAGACAAAATCACCTCATACCTCAGACTGCCTGGCAGAAAATCTACCTGGCGTGGTTCCTGTTCTGTTTTCTGATGGTCTGGTTCGGCACCTGGGCGGTGAACGAGCCTGTGGCCGTTCTCGGCATGCCCATCGTTTACGTGTGGTGCAGTGGTTGGGGACTCGCGTGGCTCTTCGGCTGCCTTTACTTCGGGCTCAGGATTGAGGCCGAACGCGAAGCGTCCCGGGGAGAATGACGATGGAATCCTGGCACTATACGATCATCATCGTCATTCTCTATGCGCTGCTCATCCTCTGGGTGGGCACCGGCCGCTGGACCAAGGTCGGCCGGGTAGCGATGGACGACTACTTCAAGGTGGCGCCCGGTTTCGGGTTCCTGGTGCTCTACCTGGGTATCGCAGGTGGCTTCCACACCGCCTTCGCCATCCCCGGTTCCATGGGCTTCTACCATGCGCACGGGGTCGCCTTTGCGGCCAACGTCCTGTGGACTGTCTTCACACCCCTCGGGGTGATCTACTTTATCGGCTCGCGCATCACCTGCCTGGGAAGAAAGTTCAACTACATCACGCCCGCGGACCTGCTGGTGGATTACTTCGGGGACGGCAAGTTCCGCGCGTTCCTGGCCATCTACATCCTGTCCTGCTGCATTCCGCTGATGACGGCCAACGTCACCGGTCCCGCCGTACTTCTCTCGGAGGGCACCCAGGGCAACATCCCCTACGTCGGCGCACTGCTGATCATGGGCGTCATGGTGATGATCTATGTCACAT
>VYEH01000094.1:2854-8864 GCA_009843005.1 Pseudomonadota bacterium
CGGCATTCGCGGCGTCACGTGGACCACGGTGGCCCAGGCGGTGTGGATGTTCGTGGCGGTGTGGGCGGCGGCCATCTGGTGCCTGAACCTGATCGACGGCAACCTCATGACGCTCTTCAACCGGATTCTGGAGACCGAACCGTCAATGCTGACGCTGCCCGGCCCCAACGGCCTGGCGACGCCGGAGTGGTGGATCACCTTCCCGGTCTTCGGGCTTGCGTTGTACTGGGCGATCCTGCCCCGCGGTTTCATGTTCTTCTATTCCGCCCGGGACGTTGCGACCACCCGGCGCATCGGATTGACGGTGGGTTTCTACCTGATGACCCTGTACCTGCCTGCCATGGTGATCGGGTTCACCGCCTTCTATTTCCTGCCCGAAGCGGACTCGGACGGCTCCTTCCCGCTGATGCTGGCCACCTATGCGCCTGCCTGGTTCGCCGGGCTGATCGTGGCGGGAGGACTGGCGGCGGGCATGTCATCCCTTGACGCCGATACCAATGCCAATTCGGCCATGCTGACCAAGGACGTCTACGCGACGTTCGTGAGGAAGAACGCGCCGGACCGCCACTACATCACCATCGGGCGGTTCATCGTCGTGGGCCTGGTGGCGATCACGGTGGCCGCGGCGGCGTATCGCTGGGGCCTGGTCGTTCTCATGATCGGCGTCACGGCGTCGATGATCACCCAACTCCTGCCGGCGGTTCTGGCGGTCACCGTACCCATGGGCATTCGGTTCACCAAGGCCGGTGTCACGGCCGGCATCCTCGCTGGTCTTGCGGTCTCGCTGCTGTCGCGGTTCTTTGCCGCGGACCTGCTGCCCGACGGATGGCGGTTCGACCCATCCTTCTGGGGACTGGTCGTCAACATTCCCGTGACCCTGATCGTGAGCCAATTCACGACGCCGCCGGATCCCGAGCGGGTGGCCCGGATTCGTGCCGCCCTGGACGAGGAATTTCGTCGAAAGCCCGGGACCTGAGCAATGGTTCAAGCGGCCTGAAAGTTTGTTTAATCGCGGGTTCGCTCGCGCGAGTGGAGAATCGAAGCGGTATAATTGGCGTTTGTTCCGGCCATTTTCGAGGGCAATTGAAATGAGCGAACAACCGTGGAAAACCGATGACTGGTTCAGCAGCGCCTGGAACTACAACGACCAGGTGACCAGTGATCTGAACTTCCCGGAATCCATCAAGATTCATGACGTATCGCTGCGCGACGGCGAGCAACAGACCGCCATCGCCTACACCTACGATGACAAGATCCGCATTGCGGAGGCCCTCGCCGAAGCCGGCATCCACCGGATCGAAGCCGGTCTTCCCGCCGTATCCAAGGACGATTTCCGCGCCATAGAGGCCATCGTCAAGCGCAACCTGGGCCCGGATATCTATTCCTTCTGCCGCTGCATGAAGGCCGACATCGACGCCTCCGTCGACTGCGGCGTCAAGGGCCTGATCATGGAGGTTCCGGCCAGTCCGCACCTGATCGAATACGGCTACAAGTGGCCCCTGCAGAAAGCCATTGACCTGTCCGTCGAAGCTACCGCGTACGCCCATGAGCGGGGTCTGGAGGTCGTCTTCTTCCCGATCGATTTCTCCCGCTCGGAAATCGACTGGGTGCTCGATCTCATCAATACGGTGGCCACCGAAGGGCACATGGACGCGCTGGTCCTGGTGGACACCTTCGGCGTGGTGTCGCCCCATGCGATGAAGTTCTTCGTCCGCCACGTCCGCAGCCGCTTCCCCGACACGCGCCTGGAAACGCACTTCCACCAGGATTTCAGTCTCGGCGTGGCCAATACGCTGCTGGCGCTGGCGGAAGGCGCGGAGGTGGTGCACTCCACCGTGCTGGGTATCGGTGAACGCGCCGGCAACGCGCCGACCGAAGACATCGTCATGGCCCTGCTGACCATGTACGGCATCGACGTCGGCATCCGCACCGAGAAGTTCTACTCCCTGGCCAAACTGGTCCAGGAACTCTCCAACGTGGATGTCCCCAGCAACCGTTCCATCGTCGGCGACCGCCTGTTCCAGGTGGAGTCCGGCATCATCGCCAACTGGTTCTACAACTGCGGCCTGGAACACCAGACCGAGCTGTTCCCCTTCCGGCCCGAGGTCGTCGGCCAACCCGAAGCCGAAGTCGTTCTCGGCAAGGGCAGCGGCATCGACTCGGTGAACATCTGGCTGAGCCGCATCGGCGCCCAAGCGACCGAAGAGGAAGCTACCGAAATCCTCATGCAGGTCAAGGCGATGGGACTGCAGACAAAGAAGTTGCTCACCGAAGAGCAGTTCCGGGAGATCGTCGCCCGAACCGTGTCCAGGGCCGCCTAGAGCTGGCGCAGAGTCGCACCATGCGCCCAATGGACTACATTGTTCCCGAATCCGCCGAGGCGGCCGTCGCCATCCTGGCGGAACGGGGCGAAAACGCCTGCCCCCTGGCGGGTGGTACCGATCTTGTAGTCGATCTGAAACACGCACCCGGCAATATCAACGCCCTGGTTGACGTATCCGGGCTGGACGAATTCCGCGGAATCGACGTGACCGACGAAGGGCTGCGCATCGGCAGCATGGCGACCTATGGCGAGATCATGGAACACCCGGTATGTCTTGAGAAAACGCCGGAAGTGGTGGCCGCATCGCACACGGTGGGTGCGGTCCAGACCCGCAACCTGGGCACCATCGGCGGCAACCTGGTGACCTGTGTGCCGTCGGCGGACAGCGCGCCGGCACTGATGGTGCTGGATGCCGAGGTCACGCTGATCGGCACCAACGGCTGGCGGCGGATGCCCATCGAAGATTTCTTCGTCGGGCCGCGCAAGACGATTCTGGAACCGTATGAACTTCTTGCAGAAATCTGGATTCCGAAGCATACGCTCGGCAAGCCCTCCAGCTTCTACAAGTTCGGGCTGCGCAAGGGCCAGGCGCTTGCACTGGTGAACGCGGCCGCCGCCCTGGAGCTGGATGGCGACCGTATCGTGGAGCCGCGTATCGCCCTTGGCGCCGTTGCGCCGACGCCGATTCGGGCCGTCAAGGCCGAAGCCCTGCTAGACGGGCAGGATGTGGACGCGAAGCTGTTGGACGAGGCGGCACAGATCGCGGTCACGGAATCCAAGCCTATTGACGATTTTCGCGCCTCCAAGAACTATCGGCGGCAGTTGATACGAACCCTGACGCGCAGGGTCCTGGAGCGATCGGTGGAAATCGCGCGGAAACGTCAGGAGCAAGACAAGCTACATTAGCGGAGAATTGAACTCATGTTGGTGGAACTAACGGTCAACGGCGAATCCAGGTCGGCCAACGTGCCGCCGGAAACGACGCTGCTGAAAATGCTGCGCGAGCACCTCGGCCTGACCGGGGCAAAACTGGGCTGCGATGTGGGCGATTGCGGCACCTGTACGGTCATCGTTGATGGCGTGTCCGTCAACTCCTGCCTGATGCTGGCCGGCCGCGCCGACGGCTGCGACGTGACCACCATCGAGGGCCTGGCAACCGCGGATGATCTGCACCCCCTGCAGCAGAAATTCGAGGAACACGGCGCGCTGCAGTGCGGCTTCTGCGGACCGGGGATGCTGATATCGGCCAAGAACCTGCTGGACAACAACCCGGACCCCTCCGTCTTCGAGGTTCGGGACGCCCTGGCGGGTAACCTGTGCCGTTGTACCGGCTACACAAAGATTATCGAAGCGGTCATCGAAGCCGGCGAGATGATGAGTCAGGAGCCAGCCAACGTCTGAAAGCCGCTCACTACCAGGAGATACCCATGGCGACCCGAATAAAGGATGTACAGACCAACGTTGAGGATCTGGTCAAGGCGCGTGAAGCCAGAGCGCCATCGAGGCAGCCTCTCGCGGTTCCCATCGACCAGCCCGTCACCTTTCCGCTGGAACTCCCGGAGAGCGAAGCCCGTCTGAGAACGCCGGCCGTAGGCCAGAGGGCCACGAGGCCCGACGGACGTCTGCACGGGCTGGGGCAAACCCAGTACATTGACGACATCACCTTCCCGCACATGCTGCATGCGAAGATCCTGCGCAGCGAGTATGCCCATGCGCGCATCGTCAGCATCGACACCAGCGAAGCGGAGAAAATGCCCGGCGTCATCGCGACGCTCACCGGTGCGGAAGTGCCGGAGAACTCATTCGGCCCCACCTACCAGGACCAGCCGATACTCGCCTACCCCATCGCGCGGCATCGCGGCGACGGCGTGGCGGCCGTTGCGGCGACGACCGAGCAGTTTGCCCTGGACGCCCTGGAAAAGATCAAGGTCGAATACGAACCGCTGCCGGCCGTCTACGATCCTCTGGAAGCGCTGGAGGAAGATTCGCCCAAGGTGCATGGCGACACCAACATCTATACCAGCAAGGTCATCAAGAGAGGCGATGTAGAAGCCGGTTTGGCGGCATCCGATCACGTATTCGAGCGTCGCTTCAGTACACAGATGGTGGAGCATGTGCCCCTGGAACCGCATGCGACCATCGCGTCCTGGGACGGTAACGGCCGTGTCTCCATCTGGTCCAGCCTTGGACGGTTCACATTGGGTCGCGAAGACCTGGCGCGCACGCTGCAGATGCCCCAGAGCCGGATCCGGCTCATCGGCACGGTGGTCGGCGGCAATTTCGGCGGCAAGAACGAGATCACCAACGAGCCCATCGTGGCGCTGTTGTCCAAGAAGTCCCGCCGGCCCGTAAAGGCCATCTACAGTCGGGGCGACGAGTTCGTCTCCTCCACCATCCGGCACCCGTTCATCATGGACTACACCACGGGTGTCGACAGCGAAGGCCGGATTCTGGCGCGCAAGATTCGCCTCGTGCTCGACGGTGGCGCCTACTGCTCCTGGACCGGGACCACCATTGGCAAGGGGTCCATTCTGGCGCCGGGCCCGTACAACATCGAAAACGTCCTGGTGGAGGCCTACGCGGTGTACACCAACAAGACCACCACGGGCGCCATGCGGGGCTTCGGCGCGCCCCAGGTCTGCTTTGCCTACGAGTCGCAGATGGACGACATCGCCGACGCCCTGGGCATCGATCCCCTCGAGATTCGGTTGCGAAACGGCTTTTCGGAGAACTCCCTGAGCCCCACGGGCCAGAGCCTGCAGAGCGTGGCGCTGAAGGAGTCGCTGACCCAGGCGGCGGACCGCTTCCGCTGGAAGGAGTGGCAAGCATGAAGAAGCGCGGACGCGGCATGGCCTGCATGTGGTATCCCATCGGCTTCACGGTGGCCGCCAACCCCAGTGCGGCAACGGTGAAGGTCAATACGGACGGTACGGCGACGCTGCTCACCGGCACCGTGGAAACCGGTCAGGGCGCCCTGACGGTGCTCGCGCAGATCGCCGCGGAAACACTGGGCCTGGCCACCGATGATGTCCACGTGGTCTCCGGCGACACCGACGTCACTCCCATGGATACCGGCGCCATCGCCAGCCGCACCACCTACGTCACCGGTAACGCCATCGTCCGCGCCGCGGAGAAGGCGCGCGACATCCTGTTCGAGGCGGCCGCTCCGCTCCTCAACGTGAAGCCGGAACAGCTGGAAGTCAGGGACCGACGCATCCAGGTGCTGGGATTTCCTGCGCGTTCGATCGCCATCGACAAGGTGGTCCATCACAGCGAGACAGTACTGGGTAACCCGGCCATCGGCAGCGCCTCGTACAACCCGCCGACCGTCGACATGGATCCGGAAACGGGACAGGGCAAACCTTTCAATACCTACGTATACGCAACCCAGATCGCCGACGTGGAAGTCGACGATGAAACGGGAGAAGTGGAGATCCTGAAGATCGTCGCGGTCCACGACTGCGGCACGCCCATCAATCCCATGCTGGTCGAGGGCCAGATCCAGGGCGGGATTTCAATGGGCGTGGGATTCGCCCTGCAGGAAGAGATCCTGTTCGAGGAAGGCCGGCAGATCAATCCGAACCTGACCAACTACATCATGCCCACCAGCCTCGACATGCCGGAAATCGAGGTCGGGCTGGTCGACAACTACGATCCCACCGGACCTTTCGGCGCCAAGGGCGCCGG
>VYEH01000298.1:0-4361 GCA_009843005.1 Pseudomonadota bacterium
CCCGAGCTCCAGATACGTATGGCTCGGCAAGATCAGGTCGGCCATGGCCGTGGTTTCGTCCATGAAACTGGACAGGCTGACGATGAGCGGGATCTGGGCAAAGGCTTCCCCGATGCCTGCGGCGGCCGGCATGGTGAAGACCGGGTTGGCCTGATTGACGATCAGTACCTGAATCCGGCCTGCCCGGGCGTCCTCGGCCAACTCGAGCATCGACCGGTAGCTGGCATGCCGGGAGGCCGCGCCCTGCCCCGCCACGGGCTCCGGATTGAATATCAACCCGCCCTCGATTCCGAGATTCCCTGCCAGATAGTTGAGTGCGGTGATGGCTGTCAACGCATCGACGCCATTGCTGTGGCGGCCCGCGCCATCGCCTCCGATAGCCAGGCTCGGCCCGGTCTCGGCAAATGTATCGGCCAGCCGCGTGATGGTCTCCGCGGCCACGCCGGTCAGTTCCGCGACCGCATCGGCGGAATAAGGCTCAAGCGCCGCCGCCCAGGCATCGACGTCGTCGCCCTGGTAGCCGCCCTGACTGACGATCCGGTTTGCCATCGCCAATGCGATCATGCCTTCGGTGCCCGGATTGGCGGGAATCCACTCATCCGCCGCCGCGCCGCTCAGGGTCATGCGCGGTTCGATCTGCACGAAGCGGCCACGATGATCGTCGCGGCCCTGGCGGCTCTGACCGAACCCCAGGCCATGGTGCACCGGCGACAGCCAGTTGCCCAGGTAGTCGGCGCCGAAGGATACGAGGTAGTCCGTATTGCCAAGATCGAAATAGGGAAGCTGGGAGGTCCCGAACAGACGGTTCATCGCCGCCAGCAGCGGATGCGGGTGGTCATAGTGGTAATAGACCAGACGGTCGGAACCGATTTCCGCCATGAAGCGCTCGAACAACCCATGCATGTGGCCGCGCTGCCCTTCGCTGAGCAGGCATACGGCGCCACCCTGTCCGCTGGAACTCAGCTCGCCCAGGCGCGCAGAAAGTTGCGCCAGACCCTCTGTCCAGGTCAACGGCAGCCAGTCTTCGGACCCGCGCTCTCCCGTTTGCCGCAGCGGCGTGGTGACGCGATCCGGGTTGTAGAGTACCTGCAGCCCAGCCTGACCCCTGGCGCACAATCGCCCCTGGCTCACCGGGTGATTCGGATTGCCTTCGATCTTCTTGGCACGGCCCTCCCGGGTGCGCACGGTTATGCCGCAGCCGGCCGAGCACATGGAGCAGACCGTGTTGTACCAGGTGGCGATACCGGGACTGAAATCTTCTGGCGGTATCGGATAGGGAACCAGGTTTTCCACCGGGTGCTTGATCGCCTCGCGCAGCATGAACCCGGCGCCGGTGCCGACGCCGCCGGCGCCCACCAGTTTCAGGAAGTCTCTGCGGTCAACGCTGGCCATCCGGATACCCCTGTCCCCGATTCACTTGTGGCAGGTCAGGCAGTCAAGCCCGAACTCGACCTGATGGTCCCTGTGGCAGGTCAGGCACAAACCCATTTCCACGGGCGCCTGCCTCGAGACCACGTCCATGGTTTCCACCGGGCCATGACACTCCTGGCACTCCAACCCCGCAGCCACATGACGGTTGTGGGGGAAGTGGACGAAATCGGGGAGGTCGTGAACCTTCACCCACGGAATCGGCTCCTGGTTCTCCCAGTACTCCATGACCAGCCGAATCTGCGGGCGGTCCGGCACCACGAGCTCGTGACAGCCGACACACTTGTTGACGGACGGCACACCGGCGGAGGCCGACTTGCGAGCGTTCGAGTGGCAATAGAGGCAGTCGATCTGGTAGAGCCCTGCATGGATCTGGTGGCTGAAATTGATCGGTTGCACAGGTTCCGTACCCGGTACGAATGTCCTGTTCAGCCAATAGCCGAACAGCAGGCCCACGAATGCGGCCCCGACGATCATGGCCGTCGGCCGTAGCAGCTTCAGCGTGGGTACTAGCGAAACGCCCATCTATCCGTCGCTCCGTTGTTCGGCCATGGCGACCAGATCCACCAGTTTCCGTTGGCGTCCGTTGGCGGCGCCGTTGCCCACCAGGCCGACGGAACCGCCGAAGCGCTCGCCGAACTCGTGGATGAGCTTCGCCAGTTCCCTGTTTCGCGTAGCACGTTGATAGGTTTCGGCCATCTGGTGAAATGCCTGGTAGAAGAAAAGGTTCATGTCGTCGACGGTGGTGTCCCTGGCCCAAAGGTCAATTGCCGCCATCGTTCGGCGGTCGGCGTCCCACAACGACAACATCATGGATTGGCACGGCGTCGGACCGTCCGACTTCGCCTCCGAAGCCTCCCAGGCGATCGCCGTCGGTACGTTGTCCTGATCGAGATCGACGGTCAGCTTGATTTCCGCGGTTCTTGACATCAATCCATGCTCTTGTTTCGATGGAGCCCCTCTCCTATCGGACGCGTTCCAACATGCTCGACGTTCTAATCATCGCCGTGATGATCGGCATCATGGCCAGTCTCGGCGGCGGACTGTACTTCCTGGTGCGCGACCGAGGCGCCACCCGGCGCACCGTCCAGTCGCTCAGCATTCGCGTCGCGCTGGCCATTGCCCTGCTCGTACTCCTGGCATACGGATTCGTCACTCGATTCATTCTTCCGGCCGCCTAGAACCAGTAAACGAAGGTAAACAGGAACAGCCAGACCACATCGACGAAGTGCCAGTACCAGCTGGCCGCTTCGAAGGCGAAGTGGTTTTCCGGCGTGAAATGCCCCCGGAATATTCGGATCAGCATGACTGCCAGCATCGTCGCGCCCAACGTCACGTGGGCGCCGTGGAATCCAGTCAGCATGAAGAAGGTTGAGCCGTAGATGCCCGCGGACAGGTTCAGGCCGAGGTCGTTGTAAGCGTGGACGTACTCCACGCCCTGGAGGATCAGGAAAACGATGCCCAGGACCACCGTCAGCGCCAGCCAGGCCTGTAGCGCTCCGCGCTGATTCTTTTTCAGCGCCCAGTGGGCGAACGTCACGGTGACGCTGCTGGTAACAAGGATGACGGTATTGATGAAGGGCAGCCCCCAGGCCGCCATGGCCTCGGTGGCGGTACCCCCGGGCGTCATGAAGAGCGGCCACGTTTCGGCGAAATCCGGCCACAGGAAAAGGTGTGTTTCCAGCTTGTCGCCGGCGCCAGCCAGCCACGGTACCGAGATGAGGCGGGCATAGAACAGCGCCCCGAAGAACGCCGCGAAGAACATCACCTCGGAAACGATGAACCACATCATGGCCTGTCGGTACGACTGGTCCAGCAGGCCGCTGACCATTCCCTGAAGCGACTCCTTGATGACCGCCCCGAACCAGCCGATCATCATGAAGGCGATGGAAGCGAGTCCGATATAGAAGATGATCTCGCCGTAGGTCCCCGTAGCCGTCAGCACCTTGTCGGTACTCTGCTGGATGAACGTCGCGGCGCCGAAGGCGGTAATGAACAGCGCGATCGAACCGACGATGGGCCAGACGCTGCTGTGAGGCACGTAGTAGCGTGGAGTGCCGTTTGTGTCGTGCGGGTCGCTCATAGAACGGAGTGCTCCGAGTGATCCATGGGCATCGTCTCAGTGGTCTTTTCGGCCGCGCCGGATGTTTGCCGAGCCGCGGATGAAACCGGGTACATGGTGTAGGAGAGGGTCAGCGTGCCGATATCCGACGGCAGGTCTTCGCCGACATAGAAGTACACCGGCATGTCGATCTCCTCGCTCGCCTCCAGGTGCTGCTGGGTAAAGCAGAAGCATTCGACCTTGTGGAGGTAGCGGGCGGCGTAACCCGGGGTGACGCTTGGAACCGCCTGGCCGGTAAACAGCCTGTTAGCGAAATTGCGGGCGAAATACTGTGTTTCCGTGACCTCTCCGAGCCTCACGCGCACGCGGCTTTCCGTGGGCCTGAACTCCCACGGCATGCCCCGGCTCACTTGCGCCAGGAACTGCACGGTCACCTCGCGTTCGACCGCGTCCGGCGCCGTCCGGGACGCGGACTCCGAGACGGCCATGGGTGCGGCCTCACCGGACGTCTTGCCGTTGAGGCCGGTGATTTCGCAGAAAATGTTGTAGAGCGGCACCAGGGCAAAGGCGAATCCGAACATGCCCACCGCCGCCACAGCCAGCAGCGTGGTGTGCCTGCGCAAGCGTGCCTGGCGGTCTGTCTGCCGGTTGGTCACAATCCCGTACCCGCGATGACCTCAACGAAACAAGCTGTCCTGGCGCCGGTTCCCACGTGTCAGTCCACCTGCGGCGGCTTGTGGAAGGTGTGCAGGGGCGCCGGCGACGGCAGCGTCCATTCGAGCCCTTCGGCGCTGTCCCACACCTGGCCGGTGGCCTTGCCGCTGCCGCCGCGCACCGCATCCACGACGATGTACAGGAACAGGAACTGGGT
>VYEH01000298.1:4444-8794 GCA_009843005.1 Pseudomonadota bacterium
ATCGCGCCCGGATAGAGCACTTAGTGCAGGTGCGCCACCACGAAGTAGGTGTCGTGGTACTGGAAGTCCGCCGGCACGATGGCCAGCATGAGCCCCGAGAACCCGCCGATTGTGAACATCACCACGAAGCCCACTGCAAACAGCATGGGTGTTTCGAATGTCATCGCGCCGCGCCACATCGTGGCCACCCAGTTGAAGACCTTTACCCCGGTGGGCACCGCGATCAGCATGGTCATGTACATGAAGAACAGTTCGGCCACCAGGGGCATCCCGGTGGTGAACATGTGGTGGCCCCAGACGATGAACGACAGGAAGGCGATGGACGCGGTCGCATACACCATGGAGTTGTAGCCGAACAGCTTCTTGCGGGCAAAGGTGGGGATGATCTGCGAGGCGATGCCGAAGCCCGGCAGAATCATGATGTAGACCTCGGGATGCCCGAAGAACCAGAACACATGCTGGAACATGACCGGGTCGCCGCCGCCCGCCGCGGAGAAGAAGCTGGTGCCGAAATGCCGGTCGGTGAGCATCATGGTGACCGCGCCCGCCAGCACCGGCATGACCATGATCAGCAGGAAGGCGGTGATCAGCCAGGTCCACACGAACAGCGGCATCTTCATCAGCGTCATGCCGGGCGCGCGCAGGTTGAAAATGGTGACGATGATGTTGATGGCGCCGAGGATCGACGAGATGCCCATCAGGTGCACGCCGAATATCAGGTAGTCGGTGCTCGGCGGGCCGTAGGTCGTGGACAGCGGTGCGTACAGCGTCCAGCCGAAATTCGGCGCTCCGCCCGGCATGAACAGCGAGGACAGGAGCATGGCGAAGGCGAACGGCAGGATCCAGAAGCTGAAGTTGTTGAGCCGCGGCAACGCCATGTCGGGCGCGCCGATCATCAGCGGGATCATCCAGTTGGCCAGGCCCACGAAGGCCGGCATCACCGCGCCGAACACCATGATCAGGCCGTGCAGCGTCACCATCTGGTTGTAGAAATCGGCGCCCAGGTACTGCAGTCCCGGTTGCGCCAGTTCCAGCCGGAACACCATGGCCATGGCCCCGCCGGCGATGAACATCAGGAAACTGAAACACAGGTACAGCGTGCCGATTTCCTTGTGATTGGTGGTCAGGATCCAGCGCAGGATCCAGGCGATCAGCGGATGCCTTGCCGGGGGTATGGTGTCTGCGTGGGCAATCATGGTCGGCAACCTAGCGGGAATTGTAGATGGTGAGCGGCTGGACGAGGTCGCCCATGTTGTTACCGAAGGCGTTGCGTTCGTAGGTAATGACCGCGGCGATGTCCAGATCGGATAACTGCGGCGCCCAGGACTGCATTTCAGTGTCGACCACGCCGTTCAGGACCCGGTCGATATGGACGTCCACCGGCCCGGTGGCGATCAGGCTGCCGGCCTGCGCCGGATACGTGATGCCCTGCCCGGATCCGTCCGGCTGGTGGCAGGTGGCGCAGTGCTGAATATAGACGGCTTCGCCTATGGGCATCAGTTCTTCCATGGACCAGTCGCGGCTGCGGGCGGCCACCGCGGCCTCCCCCGCCAGCTCCATGGCAACGCGCTGATCCTCGATCCAGGTATTGAACTCTTCCGCCGGCACCACCTCCACCACCACCGGCATGTAGGCGTGGTTCATGCCGCACAGTTCGGTGCACTGGCCGCGATAGATGCCCGGCACGTCGACCAGGGTCCAGGCCTCGTTGATGAACCCGGGGATCGCGTCCTGCTTCACGGCGAAATCGGGTACCCACCAGGAGTGGATCACGTCGTCGGAAGCGGTCAGGAAGCGAACCTTCAAACCGGACGGGATCACCAGCGGGTTATCGACCTCGAGCAGGTAGTGCTCGCCCTTCTCCTGCTCGTTGTTGATCTGCTCCAGCGGCGTGGAAAGATTGCTGTAGAAACCGATTCCGGCATCAACGTATTGGTAATGCCACTTCCACTGGGACCCGGTGATGAGAACGGTCACGTCCGCGTCGCTGTTGTCCTCGATATCCCGCAGCGTGATGGTTGCCGGCACCGCCATGCCGATGAGGATGAGCGTGGGGATCAGCGTCCAGATCACTTCCACCTTGGTGCTCTCGTGGAAGTTGGCCGGCTCCGGATGCACGGACCGCCGGTGCGCGATGATGGTGTAGAACATCGCGCCGAATACGAGGATGCCGACGGCGAGGCAGACGAACAGGCTCACGTGGTGCAGCGTCTGGATGCGCTGGCTGATATCAGTCACACCCTCGCGCATGTCCCAGCCCTGGGCAAGCACGCTGTGGGGAAGAAATGCAAGAAGAACGCAGTACAGGCCGCGGGAGAGTGATTCAGGGAGTCGGGTCATCGCGCCAATGTCGGCAGAAACGGTGGCGATGGGGCGGCACGCCCTCATGGGCACATTCCCAAGTGCATGCCCGCATGTACTCCAGAAAAAACGTTTGCGACGATCACAGGGTACGGAAATGTCCTTGTGTTTAGACGTGCAATGGCTCTCGCGCGCCGTAGCATAGGGCAAGACGCCGTCAAGTTCAAAGGAAATCGCGCCAATGGTTCTAGCGGCTCAATTGTGCAACCGTTCGGAGTTGTCGGGTGCCGTCCCAGTCACGGTAGCGGATGGCTTCGGAATGCTCCACATGCCCGTTCCAATTGCCGTGTTCAGCCAGTAAAAAGGTATCCCCATCGACCTTGGCCTGGACCGGCACGCCTTCCCAGTCCACGAAGTCGATGCTGGGGCTCGAATGACGGTGCCAGCGCGCAGTTTCTTCCGGAATCTGAACGAATTCGCCGTTGATGACCCAGGCCGTCCAGCGCACGTTGTTCCAGGCTCGGAACTCGGCGGTACCCTGCGCCCAGGCTTCGTTGACCGGACCGGTATTCGTATTCGTGGTCAGTTCGAACGCCACCTTCGCCGCGCCTATGGTTGCCGCCACGGCCAGTACCAGTCCCACCACAGCCTTGCGCATCACTTGCTCCCTTCAGTCTCCGGCGCGCGTATTCCACCAGAATGAAGGCCCGGCGTCCATACTCTGGAACGCGGTTGCGGTGAACGTTGCGTTGGAGTGGTAAATCTTGCAGGCGAAAGCTCACAAAACGCTTTCAGTTTCTCCTTGTCCGCCACCACAGGACGGTACCGATCACACCCAGTATGAAAGCGAACGAGTACCACTGAATCGCGTAACCGATATGCCGTTCAGGAGGCATCGCCCGCGGCTGCCAGACGCGAACGAAACCATCGGCGGCCTCGGGCGAGAGCAGCAGTTGATAGGGCCGGAGCGAATTCTCCAGACGCATCTCAAGCTCGGCGAAAGTTGGAAACAGCACGACCTGCGGCCAGTCGCCCACCGACGTGCCCAGGTCCTCGAATGTCAGACCGGGACGCGGCAGCGCATCGATCCTCGCGCGGATGATCCGGGTTTCTTCGCCGACATCCACAACAGGTAGCTGCAGACGCTCCGGGTCCGCCGGAATCCAACCGCGGTTCACCAGCAGCCAGGGCTCATTGCCGGCCAGTTGAAAGGGGGTCAGCACCTGGTAACCGATGCGCCCCTCGTGGGTCATGCTGTCGAGCAGGATCTGCCTGGTGGACAGAAATCGCCCGCGAAGCTCGAGCCACCGGTAACGGTATTCTTCAAACTGGTCTGCATCGATCGGGACGGTGAGCGCGGAACGTTCGCCGGCTTGAGCAAACCTGTCGAAGCTCGCGGCGCGCTGCTCGGCCCGCAATAGCTGCCATGTCCCGAGCGATACGAAAAGCGTCATCGCGAACGTGAAGCCAACGATGAGGAGCCACCTGGGCCGCATGTCGCCTTACCCGGTGCCGTCAGTTGCCGACAGCGCCCGGCAACCTGATGAAGGCCAGGGCGATAAATCCCAGGTAGACCACAAGAACCAGAAGCCCAAGGCACACCGCCCATGCACGCACCCTTGTCCGGCGCCGAGTGTTTTCCTCACCCATCGAATGCCTCATTCCTGTCGCGGCGACCAGCCGAATCGCACAGCCGCCGGAAACGGTACGCAAATATACATTCTCCGGAGCGTTAAGTTATATTCGGCGTTCGAGGTCGGGAGCATCGGCATGAATACAAAGGGGACGTATACGGGTCTGGGACTGCTGACCGCAGCCTGCCTCATGGTAGCGGCGGGTTGCCAACAGGCGACCGAATTATAGCACACGGCGACCACCGAAAACATGCAGGAGTTCGGGGATTACACCCTTCATTTCAATGCGCTGACCACTGACCAGTTGCCCGCCGAGGTCGCCCAGCGTCACGGCATCGTCCGCAGCGGCAACCGCGCCATGCTCCATGTCAGCATTCTCAGGAAGCGGGAAGGCGCCGTAGGGGAACCCGTCCGC
>VYEH01000085.1:0-7676 GCA_009843005.1 Pseudomonadota bacterium
CCGGGTGAATATTTCCGCCCGGGTACCGCTCGCCGAACTGGGCGATTATCAGACGACGCTCAAGTCGCTGACCGGCGGCGAAGGCATGTTCACGATGGAATTCGACCACTACGAGACGGTGCCGCAGCCGGTGCAGAAGGAGCTGGAGAGAAGCTACAAGCAGCCCGACGCTGAGGATTCCTGAGCTGCATCGGTCACCCAAGTGGGCTGGGAGTTCTGGATCGATCGCGGCGGTACCTTCACCGACGTGGTCGCCAGGAGTCCGGTAGGCGAAATCGACTCCGTCAAGCTGTTGTCGGAAAATCCGGGGCACTACGCCGACGCCGCCGTACACGGCATCGGCCTGTTCACCGACGGCGACGATCCCGCACCCATTGCCGCGGTCCGCATGGGAACCACGGTAGCCACCAACGCCCTGCTGCAGCGCCGCGGCGCGGCGACCGCGTTGGTCACGACAAGGGGCTTCCGGGACGCGCTGCGCATCGGCTATCAGAACCGGCCGGATATTTTCGCGCTCAGGATCGAGTTGCCGGAAATGCTCTACAGCCGCGTGATCGAGGCCGACGAGCGCGTATCGGCAGGGGGCGAGGTGATTGTCCCGCTGAACGAGGCAAGGCTGCGCGAAGAACTTGAGGAAGTGCTGGCGCGGGGCATACAGAGCGTAGCCATCGTCTTCCTTCACGGCTACCGGTTTCCGGAGCACGAACGGCTTGCCGCGCAGATCTCCCTGGACGTTGGTTTCCGGCAGATTTCATTATCCCATGCCACCAGCGCCCTGATGAAGCTGATCTCCCGCGGCGATACCACGCTGGCCGATGCCTACCTCTCCCCGGTGCTGAACCGCTACGTGCGCCGGGTGCGCGAGGGGCTTGCCGGCCGGCTCGGCGATGCGCCGCTATTGTTCATGCAGAGTCACGGCGGGCTGGTGAGCGCGGATGCGTTTCGCGGCAAGGACAGCATTCTCTCCGGTCCCGCTGGGGGTGTGGTGGGCATGGCGGAGACCGCGTCGGCGGCTGGGCTTCGGCGCCTCATCGGATTCGACATGGGGGGCACCTCCACCGACGTATCGCTCTACAACGGCGAGTTCGAACGCACAGGCCACATGACCATCGCCGGCGTTCGGTTCAGCGCCCCGGTGATGCGAGTCGAGACCGTGGCGGCGGGCGGCGGCTCGATCCTCAGGTTCGCTTCCCAACGCCTCCAGGTCGGGCCCGAATCCGCCGGCGCGTATCCGGGGCCTGCCTGCTACCGCAACGACGGGCCTCTCACCGTCACCGATGCCAATGTGCTCCTGGGCCGCATACAGCCAGACTACTTTCCAGAGGTATTCGGCCCGGACGGGAACGAGGGCATCGATGCCGAAGTGGTTTCACGGCAGTTCGAGCAACTCGCGAAAGAGGTTCGCCGGCAGACTGGCAAGCCGGTGGACCGCGATCGGCTGGCGGCCGGTTTCCTGCGCATCGCCGTGGAGCGCATGGCCAACGCAATCAAGCGGATTTCCACCCAGCGCGGGCACGACGTCAGCCGCTTCACGCTGTGCTGCTTCGGCGGTGCGGCGGGCCAGCATGCCTGCCAGGTGGCCGACGCACTGGGCGTGGAGCAGGTATTCCTGCACCCACTGGCCGGGGTACTGTCCGCCTACGGCATGGGCATGGCAGAGATGCGCTCACTCCAGCAGCGCAGCGTCGAGCAGTCCCTCAGCGACGAACTTCTGCCGGAACTTGAATCGGTGTATGCCGAACTCGAGGCTGCCAATGCGCAGTTGCTGGCGCGCCAGGGCGTGGACGCCGCGCACCTGCGTTTCGTCCGGCGTGCGATGTTCAAGGTGGCCGGATCGGACACGTCTCTGATCGTGTCCTGGCATGACGACGCCCGCCGAATGGCACGGGCGTTCCGCCGAGCGCACCAGGCTCGCTTCGGGTTCGAACCCGGCTATAGCGCGCTGATCGTCGAGTCGGTGGAATCGGAAGCGACGGTACCCGGCGCCCGCGTGACGGAAACCCGCTGGACCGGCGGCAAACGCGACCCCGGGGCGGAAGCCGTTCGGGACACCTGGTTCGGAGACCGGCGCGTGCCGACCCGCATATTCCGTCGCGAGCACCTCGCCGCCGGGTGCCGGATCGGCGGGCCGGCGATCATCGTCGAGGACAACTCCACCCTGGTCATCGAGCCGGACTGGCGCGCCACGGTCAACGAGTTCGGCCACGTGATTCTGGCCAGGCACAGGCCGCGGCCCACCTCGGAGCGCATCGGCACGGAAGCGGACCCGGTCATGCTCGAGGTATTCAACAACCTCTTCATGCACATCGCCGAGCAGATGGGCGTCGTGCTGGAAAATACCGCCCACTCGGTGAACATCAAGGAGCGCCTGGACTTCTCATGCGGCGTGTTCGACCCGGAGGGAGATCTCATCGCCAACGCACCGCACATGCCGGTGCACCTCGGCTCCATGGGCGACAGCGTCAGAACCATCCTCGCCCAGCGCGGCGACACCATGAAGCCCGGCGATGCCTTCATGTTGAACGCGCCCTACAACGGCGGAACCCATTTGCCCGACGTCACGGTGGTGACCCCGGTATTCGATGCCGAAGGCCGGGAACTGATCTTTTCGGTAGCCTGCCGTGCACATCACGCCGACATCGGCGGATGCTCGCCCGGGTCGATGCCCGCCACCAGCGAATCGATCCACGAGGAGGGTGTCCTGATCGACAACGTCCGGCTGGTGGAGAGCGGCAGGTTCCGGGAGGATGCGGTCCGCAGGCTGTTGTCCTCCAATGAGCATCCCGCCCGCAACCCGGATCAGAACGTGGCCGACTTCAAGGCCCAGATCGCCGCCAATACCCGCGGCGTGGCCGAAATCGGCGCGATGGTGAAGCACTTCGGGCTCGACGTCGTTCACGCTTACATGGACCACATCAAGCGCAACGCCGAGGAATGCGTCCGTGAAGCCATTGCCGCGTTGCGCGACGGCGAGTGGTCGGTGGAACTCGACGGCGGCGAGACGATTCGTGTGCGCATCGCCATTGATCGCGGACAGCGCGGTGCCCTTATCGATTTCGAGGGCACCTCACCGGAAAGCCCTGGCAACTTCAACGCGCCCGCCTCGATCGCCCGCGCCGCCGCGCTGTACGTGTTCCGAACACTGGTCGAGGAGGACATCCCCCTGAACCAGGGCTGCATGAAGCCGCTGACGATCTGCCTGCCCGACGGGTCGCTGGTCCGTCCCAGTTATCCCGCCGCCGTGGCGGCCGGCAACGTGCCCCCCACCCAGTGCATCCCCGATGCCCGCCGGGCGCCGCGGCCCGTCGGCGCCGCGGCCCCGGGCACCATGAACAATCTCACCTTCGGCAACGAGCGGCATCAGTACTACGAGACGATCTGCGGCGGCGCGGGCGCCGGCCCCGGGTTCAATGGCGCGAGCGCCGTACATACGCACATGACCAACTCCCGCCTTACCGATCCCGAGGTCCTGGAATGGCGGTTCCCGGTCCGCCTGGAGCGTTTCTGCATTCGTTCCGGCAGCGGCGGCCGGGGGCGCCACGACGGAGGCGACGGCGTGATCAGGGAGTTGCGTTTCCTCGAACCCATGAACGTGTCGATCCTGTCCAACCGGCGTCGCCTGGCGCCGTTCGGGTTGCAGGGCGGCGCGGATGGACAGCCGGGAAGAAACTATGTAATCCGCGCTGACGGACAAGTCGAGCACCTGACAGCAACGGCGGAAGTGCAACTTCAGACGAACGACCGATTCGTGGTGGAGACACCGGGCGGCGGAGGATACGGTCCGGCCGGGTCTTCGGGCGATGACTGATATCGGACCAGGGGGCGGAACCGAGGCCACGACAGACTTGCGGTCGATTCTTCCGCGATCGCCGCGTTTAAAATTCGACCCCTGAGCTTACCTTTGGCAAAATTGCGCGATTCACCGACCAAGGAAATTCAAATGAAGGGCAACGATGAGATCATCGCGATCCTGAACCGCGTGCTGCGTAACGAGTTGACCGCGATCAACCAGTACTTCCTGCACTCCCGGATGTACAGGGACTGGGGCATCAGCGAGCTTGCGGAGCATGAGTACAAGGAGTCCATCGAAGAGATGCAACACGCGGACAGCCTCGTGGAGCGCATTCTCTTTCTTGAGGGTCTACCCAACCTGCAGGACATCGGGAGATTGAGGATCGGTGAAGACGTGCGCGAAATGCTCGAATGCGACCTCAAGCTGGAGCACGACGCCATACCCGACCTGCGCGAGGGCATCGACCTCTGCGAGCGCGAGAGCGACTATGTCAGCCGACAGCTACTGGACGATATCCTGAAGAACGAGGAAGAACACGTCGACTGGCTGGAAGCGCAGTTCGACCTGATCGACAAAATGGGCATCGAGAACTACGTGCACCTGCGCAGCGGCGGCGCCTGATTTCACCAGCCGATTCGACTCAGGACGGCTGATCCTGCTCGGTTTCGCTGAAACGACGCAGGCTGGCTGAAACTACTGGAGCCGGCCGGATTACGCGGCTTGGGCCGCACCGCTCGCGTTGGTGGCCGGCGTACCCACATGAACGTCGCGGATCACCTGTTCGGCAAATTCCAGGCAACGGCCGCAACTGGGTTCCGCGCCAAGTTCCTTGTATATGTCGTGAGCGGACCGCAGCCCCGCGTGGGCGGCGCGGCGGATGTCCTGCTCCCGGTATCGGCGACAGATACAGACAAAAATGATGCGAAACTATGACAAATAGGAATGATTGTCAATAACAAACGCGAACGGCGTCCATTTATCGCGCCACCGTGAAAACGAACGCGCCCAAGGGCCAGTGGCAGGTCAACCTGATGGATCTGGATCAGCGCCTCAACAGGCTCTCCGCACCCGCCAGTATGCGCTCCGGCAAGGGCAGCCGGCGCTTGTACGAAACCTTGTAGAGATCCGCCTCCGCCACCGCCTCGGCGAGAAAATCGTCGCTGGTCCGAATTTCGTCGATCAGTCCCAGTTCCAGGGCGCGGGTGCCGTACCAGTATTCGCCGGTGGCCACCTGCTCGACATCGAGTTGCGGGCGGTGGGTGGCAATCTGCGTCTTGAACAAGTCGTGAACGTCCTCGATCTCTTCCCGGAGTTTTTCCCGCCCTTCTTCCGTGTTCTTGCCGAACAGGGTCAGGGTGCGCTTGAAGCGCCCGGCTGTCACCTGCTCGAAATCGACGCCCTTCTCCTCCAGCCAGCGGTTGAAATTGGGCAACTGGGCGATCACGCCGATGGATCCGATGATCGCGAACGGCGCGGCGATGATGTGGCTGGCCACACAGGCCATCAGGTAACCCCCGCTCGCCGCCACCTTGTCCACGGCGATGATCAGCGGCAACTCCTTCTGACGTATTCGCAACAACTGCGATGCGGCGAGTCCGTGCTCGTGCACGGTGCCGCCGGCATTCTCCAGCCGCACCAGCACCCGGTCGCCCTCCGAGGCCACCGCCAGAATCGCCGACACCTCCTCCCGAAGCGACGTCGTTGCCGTGGCGCGGATGTCCCCCTTGAAGTCGATGACGAAGACTCGCTGGCGCCGGGAGCCCTTCTTGTCGAGCTCCTTGCGCTCGGCCTTGCGCTGCTTGGCAGTCTGCTTGAACTGAGCCTTGCCCAGCACCGCGCGGCTGACCGTATCGCCCAACTCCTCGAAGCGCCTGTTCAGGTGTTCGACGGTCAGCCCACGCTGTTCGGCGCCCCGGCGCATCTCCGAGACGATGAACCCGCCGACGACGACGATCGCCACGACCACCGTGCCGAGCTTGGCAAGGAACAATCCATAGTCGAATACTTACTCAAGCATGCTGGCGCTCTATCCAGTCACAGACCGACGTTGTCCTTCTCGAAGACTCTCTCCGCCCGGTAACTCGAGCGAACCAGCGGTCCCGCCACGACCTCCAGGAACCCCCGCTCAAGGCCCCACCGGCGATACGTCGCGAAATCCTCCGGCGGCACGTAACGCTTCACCGGGAGGTGGTTCATTGTCGGCCGGAGGTACTGCCCGAACGTCACTATATCCACATCGTTGTCGCGCAGATCGTCCAGCGTTTCGCGAATCTCCGCATCGGTCTCGCCAAGCCCCAGCATCACGCTGGACTTGGTCAACACGCCGGGTCGATACTGCTTGGCACACGCCAATACGCCCAGAGTCTGATCGTAGCCCGCCCTGGGGTCCCGGACCGGATGGGTCAGGCGGCGCACCGTCTCGATATTCTGCGCGAACACGTCCACGCCCGAGTCGATCACCGTCCTGACGCTTGCACGATTCCCCGCGAAATCCGGCGTCAACGCTTCTACCGCGGTTTGTGGGCAACGCCGCTTGATGGCCGCGACGCAGGCCGCGTAGTGCCCGGCGCCGCCATCGTCGAGATCGTCCCGGTCCACCGAGGTGACAACCACGTACTTCAATCCCATCAGCTCCACCGAAGCCGCGGCGTGATCCGGTTCGTCGGGATCCAGCCAGCCCTGCGGATTGCCGGTGTCAACGGCACAGAATCGGCACGCGCGGGTACAGACCGATCCCATCAACATCAGCGTCGCGGTGCCGGCGGACCAGCACTCGCCGATATTGGGACACATGGATTCCTCGCACACCGTCGCCAGCCGATGCTCGCGCACGGTGCGCCTGACCCTGGCGTATTTCGCCCCCGAGGGAATCCTGGCCTTGAGCCAGGGCGGCTTGGGCAGCACTGCGCCGCGGGCATCCTGTCCGCCCTGTTTGACGCCGTTCCTGACCGCCATGAAGCCGACCGGCGTCCGGTATTTCCGGCCGCTCTCGACCACGGGTATGCCGCGAAATTCGCTCACTGATGCTCTATCCAACTGATAATTGCGCGCTATTGGCCGCAGGCCCGCACCTGGCGAGGCGCGCCCTGCAGGCCCGCAGTACGTTGACGTATGATTATCGCATGGTTTCCGAGATTCACGACAGGGGCGGTTTCCGGCTTGTGTCGGCCGCCATCTTCTGGGTCATCCTCGCGGTGGCGCAGCCAACGCTTGCACAGGATCTCCGCAGCCCGCTGTTTCAGGCGGCGGACGCGGCGCTGGCCGCCGCGGAAGCGGCCAACGCATCCGTGCTGGCGCCGGCCGCCTATGAGTCGGGCATGAGCGACTACAACGCCGCGGAAAACGACCTCAACCGCGGGCGAAGCATCAACCGGATTCAGGGCAGGCTGGCGGACGCGGAAGCGGCCTTCAACCAGGCCGCGGCGACCGCTGCAACGGCCGCGGCCACCTTCGCGCCCCTGCTCGAGGTCCGTGTAAACGCCATGAATGCGAGGGCGGACCTGTTTGCGGCCGAGCTGTGGAACGATGCGGAAGATGCCTTCAGGGCGGTCAGCCGGCGATTGGAATCGTCCCCCTCCACAGATTTGGGCGACCGGGCATTGACAGTGGAAACGCTGTACCGCGACGCGGAACTCACCGCCATCAAGGCCCAGCATCTCAGCCAGACCCGCGCGCTGTTGGCTCAGGCGGCGCTCGACCGCGTGCCTCAGTTCGCGCCGCGCACTCATGCCCGGGCCCAGGCGTTGCTCGCGCAGGCCGAAGCGGCACTTGACGAAGATCGTTACGACGTCGAACCCGCGCTCCAACTGGCCGAACAGGCTGACTACGAGATCCGGCGCGCCTTTACCATGCCCGAGCGGGGACGCGAACTGGTGGACCGGGA
>VYEH01000085.1:7686-8749 GCA_009843005.1 Pseudomonadota bacterium
CGGGACAGGACCGTCGAAGACCTCATTCTCGAATATGAGCAGGGTCTTGCGGAGATCGCCGAGGCAGCGGATCTCGAAGCGCGGCTGGACGCCGGACCGGATCCGGCAATCTCGGACCTGGTGGCGGAAATCGAAACGCTTCGCCAGCGTGCACGGCAACTTGAGGTCGATGCCGAAGAGAGCCGCATACGGATTGCCGGGCTTGAGGACGAGATCCGGGAACTGGACGAACAGCTCGGCGGAGTGTTCCGCGAACGCGTCGCCCTCGTGCAGCAGCTTGAAGCCGAGGAGCGGATTCGCGAACGGTTTCTCCGGATCGAAAACCTGTTCGCCGTCGAACAGGCGCAGGTATCGCGGGAAGGCGAAAGCGTCATCATCACGCTCACGGGCCTGACGTTCGCCAGCGGTTCATCCCAGATCGATCCGGCCCACTCACCGCTGCTTGCGGCTGTCGGGGAAGCCGTGGACGTATTTCCGCAGTCCAGCGTCGTGGTCGAAGGGCACACCGATTCCTACGGCGGCGCCATTTCCAACATGTCACTGTCGCGCGCCCGTGCCGAGGCGGTGGGCGCCTACCTGAGCGACCGGCTGGAAATCGCAGACGAAAGGATCAGCTCACTGGGCTATGGAGAAACGCGCCCCGTCGCCAACAACGAGACGGCCCAGGGCCGGGCCCGAAACCGGCGCATCGAAGTGCGGATCACGCCCCAGCCTACAGGTTGACGGCGCCCCGCCGCATGGCGAAGTTCAGCCGACCGCGTTTGCCATTCGCAACCATCCGGCGATGGATTCGGCCACCGGCCGGGTGATGAGATAGCCGTAGGACGTGTGCACATCCAATCGGCCGCGGTCGCGGTAGTGATTGTAGAAGCCGGTGCAGTCCTGCAGCGCTTCCAGCGAGCCCAACTCCACCATCTCACCGTAGTGCGGTCCCAACCGCGGGTGCAGCGCGGTGATTTCACCGCGAGCCGAGAAGTTCTGCCACCGGTCGACGATTTCCGGGAAGCGTTCCCGGCCGGATAACCGGGCGCCCTGCACACCCCTCAGGATCATCGGACTTGCC
>VYEH01000365.1:0-7540 GCA_009843005.1 Pseudomonadota bacterium
TCTTCCAGGTGCGCGGGATGCCGGAAACGCGGCGCCGCGCGGTGATTGATGTTGAACACCGTATAGCCGGCCTCAGCCAGCGGCACGGCGTAGACGTCTTCCTGCCCGGTCTGGGTGATGGGCGCTGCATCCAGGCTGAGTTCGCGCGTCCAGCCGCTTCCGGAGACGAACACGATTCCGTAGCCGTTCGGATTTTCCGGGTAGTAGACATCCATCAGCAGGGCGAGGCCCGAATACATGCCGTATACGACGTTGCGCTCGACATTCGCCTGCGCGTTAGCGGCTCCTGATACGCACAGGAACATCAACGCGAGTATGGTGATGGAACAGGGTCGATAAAGGGTACTCATAAGCTTCTCCCTGGATAAATTCAGCAAGCCTCGCTAATCAGCGGCTCGCTCCTTGAGAAAGTACAGCAGGCTCGCAGCCACCAGCGCCCCGCAGCCCATCACGATCGCGACGAACTGCAGCCCGAACCCCGCCTGGAACAGGTAGCCGGCGACAACCGGCGCGAGCACTGATCCGCCGCGCCCGACTCCGATGGCGAAGCCCGTTCCCGTCGATCGCACGTGCGTGGGAAATACTTTCGCGAAGAGCGCGTACATGCCGCAGATGGCCGAGTTGGTGAAGAAGCCGGCGCAGGCGACGATGATCGTCAGCCCGGTCAGGTCATCGGCGCCGCTGCCGAACCAGAAAATCATGGCGGCCGCGCCGATCATCACGGCGATGGTCAACGGCCGGAGCTGGATTCTTGTCGCGATGAAACCGAATATCGCCCCACCGGTCGCGCCGCCCACATTCAGCCAGGCGAGCACGCCGGCCGCGGCGCTCGGCTCGTAGCCCATGTCGACAATGATGACGGGTACCCATTTCACGAGGAAGTAGAAGGTGGTGATCAGCGTGAAATAGGCGCCGGTCACGAGCGTCGTCGTCATCACCAGGCCCGGCTTGAAGATGTCCGCCAGCGACGGCTTCGGCGCCGCGGGGGCGACCGGCGTCAACTCGGCGGCCGGTGGATGGCCGAACCGTGCGAATGCACGGTTGATCTTTTCCAGCGCTCCCGGCCGCCGCATGCGGTCCAGAAACACGGGCGATTCCGGCATCAGCAGGAATACGATGGGAATGAACGCCGCCGTCACCCAGCCTCCGTACGTGAAGATGTCGTGCCACGTGCTCTGGGTCAGTATGTAGCGTGCGCCGATTCCGCCGAGTATTCCGCCGATCGGGTAACCGATGACCATCAGGGCCACCGCGAGCCCGCGCCAGCGCAGGTTGGAGAATTCCGCCACGGCCGCCGCGGTGACGGCCAGCATGCCACCGATGCCCAATCCGGTCAGCAGCCGCCAGGCAAGCAGTTCCGAAACCCCGCCCGACTGCCCGGCCCCGAACATACCCGCCGCCATCAGGACCAGGCAGAACAGGATCGTCGTGCGCCGGCCCGCCTTGTCGCCGACCATGCCCAAGGTCAGGGAACCCACCGACATCCCGATCAGTTCCATGGACAGGACCCAGCCGAGCGTCGCCTGGTTCACGCCCCAGTCGGCGGCGATGCCGGGACCGGCGAAGCTGATGGCCAGGACATCGAACCCGTCAAGGGCGTTCAGCCCGAAGGTGATCACTACAGCGACCCATTGCGCCAGCCCCATGGGCCGGTGCGCCATCATGGCGGTTGGGGTGTTATGCGTCATGTTTCCTCACGCTTCCCTGTCGAGAGGCTCCTGTGCCAGATCCAACTACCCGGTTGGGGTCTGGCATTAAAGTACTTTCCAGAACCGAATCACCACTCCATTCGGGTAGCGCTCTCCGCTCGACACGAACAAGTGCGTCATCAACCAATCGAGACTCGGCGCCTCGGTTTCAAACCTCGGAATTGCACGGAAGTAGATGAGGGACTGATCGACCACTTCGCCGGCATTCAACCGGCGCATGACTTCCGGGGAAGCGTGGCGGATGCCGATATTCGAGACATATATGAGGTGGCCGTCATCGGTCCTGATCGTGTAGCGGGCGTCGATGTCGGTGAACCCGTCGGATTGGCGGATGAGTTGCCAGTCCGCGCCGCCGGGGAGCACTTCTCCCTGTATTTCCGGACCTTCGACCGTGCCGCCCAGGATGTCGATGATCCGCCGCGTCTGCCCGCTCGGCAGATCGGCGACGACGACGGGATCGGCGACCTGGACCCGCACTTCGAAGGCGAACTCGAGCCCCGGTGGCTCGGGCATATCCTGCGCCACAACGGGTCCGGTAAAGCAGACGCCCACGATGATGGAAAAGATTGCCTGCAGGACACGCGAGGCGCCCCGCAGGCTTTGCTTTCTACTCAAGTGCTTCGTCGTAGGCAGGCCGCCTCCACTAGAATTTCTTCTGCAACGACAACGACCAGATGCGGCCGAAAATGTTGTGGTTATTGTAGTCGACCGCGCGGTCGCCGTTCAGGACGATGGGCGGGTCGCGGTCGGCCAGGTTGTCCACCGACAATCCCACGCGCAACCCATCGGTAAAGTTGGCGCCTTCGCCAAGCGGAACCTCGTACGCGATATTGGCTCCGAGCGTGGTCCATGACGGTACGCGACTGGGTTCCAAAGCGACGCCGTTGACGGTAATGGGCAGGTCATTGGAGTAGCTGCCGACCACGGTGGCATCGACGCTGGCGTACCAGTTGCCGGTCCTGAAGATCACGCGCCCGCTCATTCGGGTGCTGTTCTGGAAACCGATCCTGTCCAGTTGCTCGACCAGTTCGCCGCCCGGCACCAGGGCGCGTTCAAGCCCAAGCACCTTCGCGCCGTTGAAGCGCACGCCCCATTCTCCGATGGGGGTGGACCAGTCATAGTTCACCTGAAGGTCGAGTCCACTCTGCACGACCGCACTCGTGTTACGCAGGCCGCTCAGAATGATGGCTTCCAGCCCGCAGTCGCCTGCCGACGAGCCCCGAAGGTCGGCTGGAACATCGACGAAATCCTGGTAGAGCTGATTGTATGTGGAAAAGTCGCCGGCCACGCACGTATCAGGCTGCGGCGCAATCCGGATGAAGGGATCGTAGAGCGCGCGATTTTGCGAATTGGCGAGCGCCGAAGATTCGTTTGGCAGTCTCTCGATGCGATTGCTGTAGTCAACACTGTAGTAGGTCGCCGACAGTCGCAGTCCATCGATCGCCTCGGGCGTAAAGTCAAGGCCGGCTGTCCACATGTCCGCCGTTTCCGGTTGCAGGCCCAGTGTGTTTCCGATCTTGAACAACACGTAGGTTGTGCCGCGCCTGGAATCGGTCACCGGAATGTCGTGAGAACCGTCGTTGCTGTAGTTCGAACGCCTGAACTGCTGCAACACGCCGGGGTCGCGCTCGACCAGCGTGGGCGCCCGGAAGGCTTCCGCCACGGTGGCGCGCAGCGTCAGGCTGTCGGTCGGCTCAAAGCTGACGCCAAGACGCGGGTTGGTCGTGGACCCGAAGTCGCTGTAGTCGTCATTGCGAACCGCCAAGTTGACCGTGAGGGTATCGGCGACCGGCAGGTAGGCTTCCACAAACGCCGCCGACACGTCCCGATCGGAAGTGGTGTCGCGGACAACGCCGTACGCCGGCGGATTGCTGGTACTACGGCCATTGGTCCCGTGATTGAGGAATCTGTGCTCGGTGCCTTCATACTCCGCGCCGAACGCGAGCCGCGCCTGGCCACCGGGCAGTTCGAAGATGCCGCCCTCGAGCTTGACCGATCCGCGGTTCATCTTGAACCATGCCTGCTGGTCTATCGTGCCGTAGTAAATGAGGTCGTACCACTCGGACTGCGGCCCCTGGACGAACGGGTTGAACAGGCCCGCATAGGTGCTATAACCGGCATCGGGCAGGCTGATGCTCTGGCGCTTCCCGCAACGCCCGCAGGTATCGTTATCGCCAAGCGTGTAATTGAGAGAAAGCTGCCAGTTGTCGTTGAGGTCGTAGACGAGGTCGAGGTACGTGTTCAGCGCCTTCTCGGTCGGCCGCGTTGCGGCATCCACTGCGCCCGCGCCCTCGTTGTTCAGAAAATAGCTGTAAGTCATCAGGTAGCTGGATGCGTTGGTCAGTCCGTCGATCCAGTACGGGCTGTTTCGCCTGACCACCGACTGCTCGAAATGCGAGAATTCCACGATCTCGCTGTCGCGCTCGCTGTAGACGCCGGTCAACGTCAGTTGACCGCGATCACCGGCAAAGTTCTGGCGCGCGCGGAAGGAAACCGCGAGGCGCTGACGCTCCGGCCAATAGTCCCGTTCGTCGCCGAGGTCGGAGACGGTGTGCTGGCCCTCGAGCGCCAGCACTTCGCCGGCCGTTGGAATTCGGCCGTCGGTTGCCGGTACGCCGTAGAACGTCCTGTTCGCATATATGTGGGGCATCGCACCGGGGCGGACAAACGGGACTCCCCGGCTGGACCCGTAACGGTTGTCATTGCCGCCATAGTCCCGCAGGTCTTCATTGAGGTAGCCCCGCTCGCTGCGCTTGAAGGTGCCGCGATCCTCATACAGGACGCCAAGCCATGCATTGCCCGAGTTCCAGCTCAGTCCGCCCAGCACATCCACCGCATTCGCCTGGTACAGGCTGTTGGTGGTGCGCGCGTTGAACTCGAGGCCCTCAAAATCGTCTCGGAGGACGAAGTTGACGACGCCCGCGATGGCGTCCGAGCCGTACACGGCCGATGCCGCATCCATCACCACTTCGACTCGCTCGATTGCCGAAATGGGGAGCTGGTTCGGGTCCGCGAACTGCGCGGTAATGCCCTGCCCCACCAGGCGATGCCCGTCGAACAGGATGAGCGTCGCGTTGTCGCCGAGGCCGCGGAGGTTCACGCCCTGAGCGTAGCCGACATTTCCGCCTCCCTGCCCGGTCGGCAACTCCTCCTGCTGCATCAGCCCGGAGCCCTGGGGCAGCTCGCGGATGAACGATGTGGTGTCGACTGACGTGGTGTTGAGCAGGTCTTCCTGGCTCATGCTCAGTGTCGCTGCGCCTACCGGCGCGACGCCCCGGATCGCCGTACCGGTCGCAGTCGCGGTCACGACGACCTCCTCGATTGCGTCCGCCTCCGCAATCCCTTCCTCTTGCGCCACCGCATTCTGAGCCGCCGCAAGCATGGCAATAACCGCGAATCCGGCTCTCGTGCCGCCCAGAAGTCGATTGGAGATTTGTAGGGTCTTCATTAATCTTTCCTCCCGCAGGATCGGCTCGGAGTAGAAATGCCACGTACCTGCACCGTCTATCCCCGATCTCGACGTTGGCTTCGGTTCGTTGAATGGCCCAACGGCCAGCCGTATGGATTCGAGTCTATACACGGCTATCGGCCGCACTATCATTCTGGCGTTTATACAAAAATATGCATCAATCGCCCTGTGGCGCAGGGCGGAATCGAGCGATTCGGAAGCTCGTACGCGCCTAGAAGAAAATCAACGCGATCAGGTAGATCGGCGCGAGCGTCAACAGCGCGATGACGCAGTAGCCCATGATGTGGCGCAGATGCAGGCCCGCGATGGCCAATACGGGCACCGCGAACAGAGGCTGAATGGTATTCGTCCAGACTTCGCCTACGGCGACCGCCATGGCGACTCTTGGAATATCCGCGCCGAGCTGCATCGCAGCCTCGACGACAATGGGGCCCTGTACCGCCCACTGTCCACCCGCGGACGGGATGAACAGGTTCAGGAACGCCGCGCTGAAGAACGTCCATAGCGGGAGGGTCGCCGAATTCGATACGGCAACAAAGCCGCTCACGATGAGTTCGCCGAGACCCGAGTCGGCAATCAGGCCCATCAGCCCGGAATAGAGCGGATACTGGATTAGGAAGGGCCCGGCCACCCTGGCGGCATTGCCGAGCAGCTTGATGTAGTGCTTCGGCGAATCGGCGAACGCCAGCCCGAGCACGACGAAGATCATGTTCAGGCTGTCGAGCTGAAGTTCGCCGCCGTTGGTGAAAAACCGCACGACATAAACGGCGCCGAACAGCGCAAGCAGAAGCGTGATCCACCGTGCGTTTTCGAGTCTTTCTGACGGGGAGTCGCCTGGACCGGGTTTGAAACGCGCTTCGGGGCCCATCGATCCGCCTGCCTTCGCCGGCATCTCGACAATCTGCTCGCGATCGGGCGCGACTCTGGCAAGGACCTGCGGCAGGATGACCGCGATCGCGGCAACGATCGACAGGCTCCACCAGGAGAATATCGTTTGATCGAGCCCTATCAGGCCGACCTGGTCCTCAAGGAAATGCCCGGGCGTGTTCAACACCAGCGCGATGGACGAAGACAGTCCCTGCATGCCGACCACGTGTCCGCAATATGCGCTGGCGACAAGCAGCGGGAAGTGGCCCTTGATCCCCCGCTCGCGGCAATTTCCCGCGATGATGCGCGCCATAATCCCCGGCACGATGAGGCCGAGTCCCCATGAAACGAGCGATGCCAGGACCGCTATCGTCGTCAGCCCGACATAGGCCATCCTCGCGGAGCGAATCGTGCCGGCAATGGCCACCAGCAGGCTGTAAACAGTACGTGTGTGCGCCAGCACATGACCCAGCGCCAGGATCAGTATCATCTGCGCCGTGAAACGCAACAGTTCCCAGTAGCCGTTGCCCCACGCATCTACAGATTGCCCGGCCGTGAAATCGGTGAACAGAAGGGCCGACACGAAGGCAACGCCGGTCAGAAAGATTGCGATGACGAGCGGGTCCGGCGTCCACCGCTCGGCCACTCGTGCAAAGAATCCCGCTAACCGGCGCAACATGCGGATTCACGGATTCCCTGAGGAACTCATGTTCTAGGCCGACGCCTCACCATGAATACCGACGCTTCACGATGATTTGCGTTCGCGCTGTGCCTTGACGAGGTATTCCGCCAGTTGCAGGCGCAATGAGGCCATTTCTTCGTCGGTCCAGGTCATGAAACCCTCGCGGGTCTTGAATCCGAGCTTGCCGGCTTCGACCCGAGCCTCCAGGTAGGGATTCGGGCCGGCGCAGCGATCCAGTTCCGGGATGATGGTCCTGTGGATGTCCAGCGTCAGGTCGAGCCCGACCATGTCGGCGTTCTCGAGTGGCCCGAGTACACCCAGCCGCTGGCCCAGGCTGTTCTTGATGCAGGTATCGACGGTCCGCGCGTCGCAAATGCCTTCCGCCACCATCGCGATCGCCTCGCGCCACAGCGCGTGCTGGAGGCGATTCGCCACGAAACCGGGCACGTCCTTCTGGATAAAGGCCGCTTCCTTGCCGAGGTCCTGCAAGAGCGCCATCGTCGTATCGATGGTCGCCGCGCTGGTCTTTGCGCCCTTGATGACCTCCACTAGCGGAATCAGGTAGGGGGGATTCCACCAATGGGTTCCGATCATCCGGTCCGCCGTTTCCAGGCCATCTGCTATCTTCGAAATGGGAATGACCGATGAATTACTGGCCAGGATCGCATCGCTCGGCGCGAGTCGCTCGAGGTCGGCGAACAGGGAGCGCTTCAGGTCGAGCTTTTCCGGTGCGGCTTCAGTCACGAAACCGGCCCCCGACACGACAGGCTCCAGATCGGCGTGGACAGTCACCGCATCGGCAACCGACACATC
>VYEH01000365.1:7550-8749 GCA_009843005.1 Pseudomonadota bacterium
CCCACACTACCCCGCAGATTATTAGAATATTCTCGGCGATGAGCGTCTTCTCTGTCTCTCGTGCTGCGTCGATGGGCTCGTAAACGCGAACATCAAAGCCCGCCGCAGCGAATACCTGCGCGATCCCTGCACCCATCAGACCGCCGCCGAGCACGGCCACGGGCCGGTTTTCTTGCACGGTAACCCTCTGCGCCCCTTCTACGGTCACCGACTGCTGCCCGTCCGCCGTTACCGGCTGCTTGCTTTCCAAGTCCTTCAACCCGCCGTATAGCCGCCGTCGGCGTAGACGATGTGGCCGGTGTGGAAGTCGGATGCCGCCGAACACAGGAACAGGAGCGGTCCCGCCAAGTCCTCCGGCTCGCCGAGACGGCCCACCGGTACCCGGGTCACAAACCCCTCGCGGACCTTTCGCGCGCGCTCGCTGTCCCCGAACATCCACTCCGTCACCGGCGATCGGAACACGGTGGGCCCGAGCGCATTCACGGTGATTCCGTACTTGCCCCACTCGCAGCCGAGGGCCTTGGTCAACCCGTCGGTCGCCGACTTCGACGTGCAGTAGGCCGAGTACCCGGCCGGGTGGCCCAGCTTGCCGCGCGCCGACGAAGTGAACACGACCTTGCCGCCCCTGCCCTGCTCGATCATCTGCCTGCCGGCAGATCTCGCCATCAGCCAGGGCCCGTCGACGTTGGCGAGCATGATCTTCTCGAAACGCTCCGGCTCCATGTCGACGATGGGCGATACTTCGTTGAAGCCCGAGGCGACCACGAGAATGTCGACCCCGCCGTAAGCCTCGACCGCCGCGGCAACGATGGCATCGCAATCCTCAGCCGAGTTCGGCCGCCTTGCGACCTCGACTGCCTGGGCGCCGGCGGCACGCAGCTCCTCGCCCACTTCGGCGAGATTGTCCGCATTCCCGGCGGTGACGACGAGCCTGGCCCCTGCATCGCCGAGCGTCGCCGCGCAGACCTTGCCGAACGACCCCGTCGCCCCGACGACGATCGCCGATTTTCCGGAAACGTCGAACAGTTTCGACGTGTCGATCTTCGGCAGGCTCACGAGGCGGACTCCGGATAGGGCATCAGCACGAGCATCAGCGCCACATCGTTGCGCTCGTTGCGCACGGCGCGGGACACGCCGCCGCCGATATAGCAGCTATCGAGCTTGCCGAGCTTCTCGATCGTGCCGTCGCCGAGTTCCAC
>VYEH01000358.1 GCA_009843005.1 Pseudomonadota bacterium
GCTGTGCCTTGCCGGCGCCGTTGCGGGCGTCCTGTTCTCGATCACCACACTGTTCATGGAGTATGACGACTTCGGATTGAACGACGAAACGGTCCCCGACACGGTAATGGCGTTCGCGGTCCCGGAATCGGCCCTGGCGTCCTATGACGACTTTCGCGCCTACGCGCGCGATCAGGTCGGCGCTCGCCGCTCGGGCGGGCCACCCCGAAACTTCACGCCGACAGACGATCCCCTCAATTACCAGGTCCGTTTCAACTCCCCGGGCGATGCGATCGACGTTCGATTCCAGGCCGGCGATGCAGTGGCCCAGGCCACGCGCACCAATCGCTCGTTCATTGACACCCTCAACCGGCTCCATCGTGCGGAGGGCGGCCCCATAGGCTGGCGGATTCTGAGCGATGCCTACACTGGCGCGCTGGTCGTGCTGGCCATAACCGGCGTCCTGATGTGGTCGCGCCTGCACGGGCACCGTTTGATGGGCGTCGGGCTCTTTACGGGCATGTTCGTCTTCGCCCTGTACTTCATGACACTGACGCCATGATGAGATCGGGAAAAAAGAGGTTCGGACTGGCATCGCACCCCTTGATGCCCGCACCCATCGCCACCCCGATCGGCGTGCGCTGGGTGAAGAGGACCCACGCCTGGACGGGAATCTCGACCGCGATACTCGCGCTGATATTCGCGTGGTCAGGTTTCATGCTCAACCACCGCACCCATTTCACGCTGGGCGCGCCGGCACAGACCACCGAGTTCACTATTCCGGCGCCAGCCGCAGGCTTTGCTTCCCCGCAGGACCTGGCCGACTTTCTCGTCGCGGAATTCGGGCTGCGCACAAGTCCCACGCTCGAAAATCGCGATGCGACCGCTCCATCCACCGGCATGGGTATGGGCAGGGGCCAACAGGCGGCAGGCGGGTCACCCGCGATGGGCGGCGCCTCATCCACGGCGGCCGAGTCCTCGACTGCACTGGAGTCGACGTCTGCTGCGGGCGGCGCCTCAACCGCTATGGACCCGTCATCCGCTACAGCCGGCGCATCACCAGCCGCCATGGGAGGCGGACGCCGCGGCGGCGGCGGTGGCGTGGCCGCCAGGGGCCCGAGTCTTGCTGCGAGTTGGCAAGCGCCGGGAGGCGATTTCAGCGGCGAGTGGGTGGTGGGCTCGAGCGAGATCGCCATCACCCAGTCCGACCGCGGGTTTAACCGCATCGTCAATCGGCTGCACGCCGGCCGCGGCATGGAGGGTGGTAGCTGGCACTTCATCATCAGCGCCTATGCCGTGATGCTGCTGTTTCTCAGTCTGTCCGGCGTGATGCTGTGGAGTCGCCTCAGCGGCACGGCGAGGATGGGAGGCGGCCTGCTGGGTGCATCCTTGCTGTTGATCGGTGCGTGGATTGCCATAGGCCCCTGACCGTAGGGACAGTGGTCCGGCATTCGTCGAGCGCCGCTATACCCATTAGCCCTCTCAGGATGCGTCCTCACCCTAACGCGCGCTCCGCAATCTCCGCGCCCAACCGGTCCCTGCAACCACCAACATGGCGATGAATGCCAGCCCGGCCTGCACCGCAAAGGACGACTCCACCACGTTCAGGTAGCCGAACAGCATGTCGTGAACGAAGTCGCTGCCGGGCTCGGAGATCGGCCCGGGTCCCATATGAATCGAGAGCTGGATCATGACCACGGTCATGCTCGCCAACATGCCGAGCGAGCGCGCCTTCGCGGACAGCGCCGAGGCAATGCTGACCTGATCGCCCTCCACGCTGTGCATGATCCGGCTCACGTTCGGCGCCGAGAACATGCCAAGCCCCACGCCCTGTGCGACCAGGACCAGGATCAGGTATTCCACCGGCGTTCCCGCCGAAATTTGCGTCGCCAGCAACAGGCTCATCATGACCAGTAACGCACCGAATCCCGCTACGCTTTTCGCCCGGTAGCGATCCGCCAGGTACCCCGACAGCGGCGCCATCAGCGCCATGCAGAGCGGCGAGACGACCAGCAGCAGACCGGCTTCCTGCGCGGTGTACCCACTCACAAGCTGCAGGAAAATGCTGAGCAGGAACGTCATTGCGAATCCCGCGGCATAGACGAGGAACTGGGAGGTCAACCCGCGGGAATAGTCCCGGTTGGCGCGGACCGCGCTCAGCCTCATCATCGGCTCCTCGCTGCGTTCCTCCAGGGCGAAGAATGCAACACACGCGACCAGTCCCGCGCCCAGGAGCAGATAACCCAACGCTTGTTCCCCGAGAATCGAGCTGCCCGAGACCAGCAGTAGTACGGCGAGGATGACCAGAATGGTGGATGGCCAGTTGAGCTCTGGTTTGGAGAACCGCCATCGCCCCTTGTATGCCCACTCTACAACCAGGAAGGCCGCAAACAACGGGATGGAGGAGATGAAAAACACCCACCGCCATCCAAGCTGGGTCGTGATGAACCCGGCGACCAACGGTCCCGCAGCCAGCCCGCAGTAGACGGCGCCCATGCAGACCCCGACCGCCCTGCCCCGCACGCCCGCGGGCGTTGCCTCGAACAGGATGGCCATCACCGTCGCCCCCATGAACGCAGAAGCGATCCCCTGTATGACCCGGACGGCGACAATGGAACCGGTCGAAGGCAACCAGCCGATGGCCAGGGTCGCGCACGCGTACACCAGCAAACCGACGCTGAAGAGCGTGCGCTTGTCCGCACGCTGGGCCACGCAACCCAGCGACAACAGAAACGCGGCTCCCGCCGCAAGGTAGACCGTTTCGATGAGCCCGAGGCCGACGCCGCTCGTACCCAGTTCCAGACCGAGCGACGGCAGTGTCACGCCGACACCGGAGTACATGAACGGCAGCGCGAACTGGGTCAGCGCAAGGACATAAACCAGGGGAGGCAGCGCGATACTGTGCTTGTCCGATGACAGTGCGGCCATCGTGCTTCCCCCTTTTTCCAAAGCCCCGGGTACTCCGGTCTCATTTATGCGCTGGGACGCGCTACGGCAGACTGAACCGTGTGGCAACCTCCGGATCGCAGTCATAGCGGTAAAACTCGAAGTCCGGCGTGTAGTCCCAGTTCAGTGTGCCGCTGAAGCTTTCGGCGAGGTATTCGGGATCTTCAATAAACACTTCGAGCGTCAGGCTCCGGCCGTCGTCGTTCAATGTGTAGCGTTCGACGACATGCTTGTCGATCCCGGACGCCAGACCGATGCCATAGGGCGAGCGATGCGGAGCGAATAGCCGCGTGTCGACCACCAGGGTATCGCCCTCCCAGTGTCCGATCGAGTGACCGAGACGCGTGCGTTCGCGGTCTGCCGGATGATCGCGCCCGTCGGTGTAGACGATGCGCTCTGCGTCGAACCACTCGTCACGAATGATGACGCGGTCATTGAAAATTTCGATCTGGTTTAGATAGTGCGGTGATGTCAGCCCGGCGACCAGCCCGTAGCCGTAGCAGACGGCGTTCGGATTTTCCCGATCATGATCATACGTATCCATCGATGCCTGGCCTGCCTCGGTCACCGGAACGGTCATGAACTCGGCAAACAACCCGCTCAGTACTTCGATCGGGGCATCGGGCTCGAGACGCGACTTCCAGATGCCGCCGATGTCGGCCGTGGTCTCCGTCGCCGTGGACGGGAGAATGCCCTGCCTGAGTACCGTGCCGTCCGCCGTCGTCAGGGACTCCAGCAGCGCGTAGCGTCGACCGCTGCCCTGCTCCGGATGCATCCTGAGCTGGATGACATCGCCGGGTTTGAGCGAATCCGCCGACCAACCGCTGTGTGCAAGGATCGGGGTGCTGCCGGATTCGATTTCCCATTCGACACGTTCTCCGTCCTCGCCATCGGTAGCGATTCGGAAATAGACATGCGGATTGCGCCAGTCAAAGTCCACTACAGTGGCTTCGAAGGCAACTATCACGTTGCGGTCGATGCGAATGTAGCTGTGGTGAGCAAGTCCGGCTGAGCCAATGGTGAGAAAAGACGCCAACAAGCCAACCGAAATCAGGCAGTTGACGCTGGCCTGTTTTGGGTAGAGCAGCGCTTTGAGCCGGCACATCCCCTGGAGGATCTTGCGTACCGTCGGCTTGACGGCCCGATCTGCGGAAGCGTTCATCGATCGAAATTCCTTAGTTCAACGAGTTTTGAGTCTTGTGGGTGGCTCCTGGCAAAGCCGGGTGGCCTGTATCGTCCGGCCAGTTCGAACCGATTTCCGGGGTGAAACAGGCGGGCGAAGCTGACCGGCCTGGCGTTCACCCAGGTTCTCCGGGTAACCACCAGGCACGGTTCATTCGCCTTCATCGTCAGGAGCCGGCTGATGCGGGAACCGGGCACCTTCGCCCGAACCACATGCTCGGCTTCCTGCAGCGGGGAGATCATGCTCAGGTAAGCGCTTGGCGTAACGCTCTGAAAATCCTGTGCAAGAAAATCCTTTGCAAACTCTATAGTTACATATCTATCTTCAACTTGAATCGGAACGTCGTTCTCAAAATGAACCAGAAAGACGTGGTTGACTCTCGAGCGGGCAGAAACATGGAGCAGGTCCGCAACGTCCGGCGCTACCCGACGTGCCTCCAGATCAATGACTGCCGCTCGATGTTCGTGCCCCCGCATGTGAATCTCGTCGGCGATGTTGCGCACTTCAAGCAGGTCCGACGCGGCCTTCAGATCCGCCACAAATGTGCCGACACCGGCCACGCGCTCCACGTAACCCTCATCGGTCAGTTCTCGCAAAGCCCGGTTTGCCGTCATTCGTGACACGCCGGTGGAGCCGACGAGTTCGTGTTCGGATGGAACGCGGTCCAGCGGCCGCAGGTCTCCACTCGATATCCGGGAGATGATCTGCTCCTTGAGTTGCTGATAGCGTGGTTTGGTGCTCGATGTCATATCGTAATTGCCGCGTCCTTTCGCGATGGTCGCCACGGTCTGGCCGGCTGCAAGAGGTTGTCTATACAGGTTATTTCATGCCACCGTTCATTTCAATTCGCGACCGGCGAACAGTCGCACCCAACAGCGCCCTGAAGGCACGCCACTTTGTCCCTGTGTTAACCTGCCGCAAAGAATAACTGACAGAGAACAGACATGCGCGTTGGCCCTGGAATTACCACCGTTGCCGTAGTTCTCGCGTCATTGCCGGCCCTTGGGCAGCAATGGAGCGACTACATCAATCCCGAATACCGTTTCCGGGTGAATTTCCCGGCCGAACCCGCCGAACAGGATGCGGTTTACGTGAGCGCAGACGGCTCGAGTCATGCCGCGCGCGCGTTTTCCTCCGAACAGGACGCGGGCCGCTATCAAGTGCTCGTCGTGCAGTTTCCATCCGATATCGCCGACATGGCGGGCGAGTTCGATCACGCGGCGGCGCCCTATCGCCAACTGGGCGAAGTCGTGTATGACCAGGCCGGCGAGTACGAGGACATCGATGCCTACGAAATCAACGTGATCGGTCCCGACGGGCGCCAGATATACGTGTCATTTGCCTATCACGACCGGCGCCTGTTCATTGCGGAGGGCAGCGTCGGCGCCGACGCATTTCCCCCGATTCAATTCCAGCAATCGCTCTGGATTACCGATGCGGCGGGAGCCCCGATAAACGGGGGGCGACGCTTGGGGAACTGAGGGCGCGAACGCGCCTGGAGGAGAGGGACTACGGCCGGATACTCACTTTTCCGGCAGTCAGTCGTAGTGAAATTCCGATTGGTCCGCAAAGGTCACCGTTCGCAGAACGCCGCCTCGACCGACCTTCAGGGGCCTGCCCGTCACCGAGATGACGTCTCCGGGCTTTGGGCTGCCCTCCGGCCATCCTTGCTGTAGCAGCAGGAACGGAGCGCCTCCTTCAAATACCCAATTGCTGGTTTGTCCGTCCTCGTCTTCCACGACCATGTAGATGAAGATGTGCGGATTGGTCCATTGAAGCGCCTCCACCGTGCCGACGATGGTGACCTCGTCGGGTGCGTACATCGCATGGCTATGGTGCGCCCACGACGGCGTGGCAAGCATCAGTGTCGAAATGACCGCAAACAAAAATGATCTAGCATCCATTTCCAGTTGGTATCAGACCCCTCCCGATATTGAAGTTACCACCACAAGCCAACATCGCTTTGCCAAAGTCCCACCGGATGAGTCGGCGTGGCGCGGTGTTTCCCACGATCTATTGGGGATAGCAGTCAAGGTCATAGCTTCCTACAGTATCACCAAGTGCGAGCCAGTGTCCTGACAGAATTACAGGCTCGGTAAACGTTGCCGGGTCGATGATCTCGATCCGAAACGACAGGCGACTTTGATCGTCGCTGAGCGAGAATCGTTCCATGACCCTCACCGCATCGCTCAGCGGCGTCCCCCGGTTGTCGAGCCAGGGCCAGTTGATCCGCGTGGTCTCGACGACAAGATCATCGCCCTCCCAGCGGCCGATGGAATATCCCAAGTGGGAATATGCCGCATCGTCGGGGACTTCGTCCCGGTCCATGTGGACCGTGCGAACAAGGTCGAACCACTCCGTGCGTATCCGGATGATCGGGCCTTCATCCGCGAATTCCAGCGGATTCTGAGTGAGCATCATGGTGGGCATGCCCGGAGCCTCGCAACGGACCGCGTAGTTATCGAGGTTGTCCCATGAAGCCCGGGCTGCGATGGCCTGCCCGGTCAGCGGCAACTCGTTGGTCTGGGTGACCGCACGAGCGACATCCTCCTGGGCCACGGTCCAGACCCTGAATATACCGAGGTTCTGCGACGCTGCGTCCTGAAGTCTCGGCGCATCGTCAAATGTCGAAAACAGGCCCGCCCAGAGCGTCAACTCGCGCCCGTCCGGCAACCGCATCCTGTCCACGATCATCCGGTGATCGGTGATGTTCGACTGGCGGCCGACAACCCGAACGTGCGCGCCAACCGGTATCAGATCCCGGGTGACGCCGCCTCGCTGAAGATTGAAAACCGAGTGCGCCTCCATCCGCCAAACGGCTTCCTCACCCGCATCGTCCACGACCCTCAAATGGAAGGTTACGTGGGGATTTCGCCAGTTGATTCCCACAAGTTCGCCTTCCAGGACGATCGGGGTCTGCTGGAAGGTATTCAGCGAGTGATGTGCCTGACCCTTTCCCACAAGAACGAGGGACAGCGCCAGCAAGGCGCCGGTCATGAACTCTCTGGGTTTCATGGGGCAGTCCACGGGCATTTCCTGTTGCGCAAACCCCACCGGAACAAGTTCAGACTATTGTATCCGAGTATCGAATTAGGCTAGCATAGCCGTGGTTGTATATACAAGCTTGTACGCTTGCCGCCATGCGGCAAAGCTCGGTTTTTCGCGAACGATTACAAGCAGGAACAATAGTGGAGGAGAACCAAATGAGACCCATCATCGTTTTTCCATCAATGGCCCTGGTAGTGTTGGTTGTCGGGCTCGCCGGTACCCCTGACGACGCAAGGGCGCAGGAGGCTGCCGTTCTCGAAGAAATCATCGTTACGGCTGCCAAAAGGGAGACGAATCTTCAGGACACGCCCATAGCCATTACCGCCCTGACCGGCGACATGCTCGACTCTTTCAACATCCAGTCCAGCCACGACATGATCAGCTCCGTGATTGGCCTTGAGGGAACGCTGACCGCGGGCAACCTGGCCCTGGCGATTCGCGGCGTCAATAGCGAAAACACGGACGTGACCTCGGACCCGACCGTTGCCTTTCACATGGACGGCGTGTTCCGCGGTCGCCAGTCGGGAGGACTGGCGCTTTTCCACGACATCCAGCGCGTCGAAACGCTGAAAGGACCCCAGGGTACGCTGTACGGGCGAAATGCCACGGCCGGCAGCATCAACGTCATCACCAACAAGCCCGTACACAACACCGAAGGAAACATCGAGGTCCTTGCCGGCAACTACAACCGACTGGGCGTTCGCGGTGTTTTCAATACGTCAGTTGTCGAGGACACCCTTGCAGTGCGGTTTTCCTTTGTCGACGAAGACAGAGACGGCTATTTCGACAACGGTCCGGAAGTTGAACGACCCTACGGGGACTCGGTTGAGAGCGCCTACCGACTGCACGCCCTGATTACACCCAACGACCGGCTGTCCGTGCTACTGACTGCCGACTATCAGGGACGAGGGGGTACCGGCCAGGGAACCAACGTCCTGCGAGGAGCGGACGACGTGCTGGCAACCGATCTTCCCGACCCGCACACGGTCCTGCTGAATCGCGAGGGTTTTCGCGATGATCAATTCAGGACCCTGAAGGTTGAAGTGAACCACGGTTTCGAGAATGCGGACCTCACTTACATCGGCGCTCACTATGAGAGCGACGTGAACTTCGGACTCGATTTCGACCGGACCAATGTTGCGAGGGATCCACTGGATATTCAGAACGGCAGCGAGCAGTTGTCGCACGAGATCAGATTGGCTTCCAACGGCGACGGTCCACTGCAGTGGCTGGGTGGTTTGTATCAGCTCGATGAGGACGCCTCGCGTTTTGTGCAACTGCAAATCGCGCGTTTTGGCGTGACATCTGCAACCGATATCCCGAACTACACGGTGAACTCCACAGCCGTCTTTGGCCAGGGCACGTACAGCGTTTCGGATACGTTCCGGATTACGGCGGGTCTTCGTTATTCCGATGACGAGAAATCCCAGACGGATACCGTTTACAACCGAACGAGCAGATTCGGCACGTCAATGATCACCGTAAGCAATGCGGGCAGTTGGAGCTCGACGGACTGGACGCTGGGGGTCGACTGGAATCCATCCGACGACTCGATGATCTACGCCAAAATCGGAACGG
>VYEH01000326.1 GCA_009843005.1 Pseudomonadota bacterium
ATGACAGATGATTTCTCCGCTGCTCAATATCGGGCTGGTGACTTGAGATGTCAAGCGTCAAAGGGCGAGGCGGCGTGGGCGCATCGTTGTCAATTCGCCGAGGCGGGGGTGCGGGCGCGTCGGTGTCATTTCATCAAGGCGAGGGTGGCGGTGCATCGATACCCAGACAGGCGCCCACGCGACGGCGACGAGCCTAGCAGCCCGTGGCAAAAGTCACGCGGCATTCGACCGGCGATGCATCCCCCCCGGCGGCGTTGGTGGTGGCGTAAATTTTCCCGATATTCGCGCTCCTCGCGCCTTGCCGGGCGGGCGCCTCGCCGGTCTCGGTGCTCGCGCGACTTTTGCCACGGGCTGCTAGCGCTCCGGGTGCGGATTTCTTGACAAGCGCCTGGGCATCAAAGAAACTTTGATATGTCAAGTGACAAATCAAGCATTACAAGAGAGTTGTCGTTTGCTGCAATCGATTATGGCGTTGTATCAGCGCGACGCCTCGATGGGAGGTTTCATGATCAAGCGATCCGTTCTTCTAAGGGCAATCTACCGATGCGGGCTATTCGCGATTGCGACGAGCCTGATGGGCACCGGCTCCGCTCAGGTGCTGGAGGAAATCATCGTCACGGCCACCAAGCGGGAAGAGGCACTCACCGATGTGCCAATCTCCATTTCGGCCATAGACGCCGAGAAACTGATCAACAACGGCTGGAATGAGACCACCGACGTGCTCGATTTCGTCCCGAACGTCACCTTTTACAAGAACGGAACGAGCACCACGAAACTGAACATACGCGGCGTGCATTCGGACGGTCCCAATCCCTCCCTGGAAGCACCGGTAGCCGTATTCACGGATGGAATCTACAACCCGCGTCCCGACTTTGTCCGCGCCCCTCTGCTCGACCTGGAAGGGGTCGAAGTGCAGCGAGGCCCACAGGCGACCTACTACGGCCACAATGCCACGGCGGGATCCATCAGTTTCCGGTCGACTCGCCAGTCCCTTGACGATGCCGACGGCTTCCTTGTCGTGGAAGGCTCGGCCGAGAGCAGGAACAAGGTCGACTTTGCCTATGGTGCGCCCATCTCCGATTCCTTTGGCCTGCGCTTCTCGGGCGCGATCAGGAATACCGAAGGACATATCGACAACATTGCCCAGGACAGGGACGAGCCAAAAAACGAATCTTCCATTTTCAGGTTGAGCGGCGTGTGGGTCCCCGGCGATCAATCCGATGTCTTTTTCAAGCTGGAACGTTATGAATCCGACATCACGGGCGAGGTCAGAGAACCCATTACCTGTGGAGGCGCCGGTAACCCTACCGCGCCCGCTCCGTGTCGGGCGTTTGATCCCTCTGCAAGCGGCAGCCTGGTTGGTCAGGCGGACGGCGCCCTGGGCGTGGATGACCGAATAGCCGAAGGGGCGACAATTCTGCCGAACTACTCGACACGAATTTTCGGTATGGGAGCGAACGTCACCAGCACCATTACCAACCTCGCCGACGCGCTTTTCATGTCACAGTCCGGCACGTTCTCGAACAACACGCGGGCCGCCCTGGATATCAGCCATAATTTCGGCGCTTTCACGCTGACCTCCGTGACCGGGGTCGAAAACGGTGAACGCACCGTCCGCAGGGACGCCGATATGACCCCGATTGCCGGCATTTACACACAAGGCTACGCGGAATACAGCTACTGGACCGAGGAAGTTCGACTGACCTCAAATGCCGATGGCCCCCTCGCCTGGATGGTCGGCGGGCTTATTCAGGGTGTGGAAAACAGCTCGTTGGGAGAGGTCATACACAACCTGAATGGAGTATGGACAACCAACTTTCACGACCAGGAAGATGACACGCTTGGACTCTTCCTCGATCTCAATTATGACTTGACCGACGCGGTCAACCTGAGTTTTGGCGGCCGCTACACGGATGTGGAAAAGACGGCCAGCGATATCACATCAAGAGCCCGATTGAATCCTGACGGCACGCCAGGTTCTTTCAGTGAGATATTGAATACAAGCACCGGATTTGTCGCCAACCTGGCGGGTCCGCCTACCTTCGCGGACGGAATTGCCGATCTCGGAGACGGTACCTATTCCGAAGACAGCTTCAATCCCTATGTTTCGGTTCGTTTCGCGATCAACGATTCGGCCAACGTTTATGCCTTGTGGTCGAGCGCCTTCAAGGCAGGCGGATTCAGCAACGGTCCGGGCACGGGGCTGCCGTTTTCCGTCCTGCATCCGGCCCTGCCCGATGTCTACGAATTCATGGGCGAGGAGTCGGAGAGCTTCGAGATCGGATACAAGGGCCTGCTGGCTGACGGACGTCTGGACCTGAATATCGCGGCCTTCTCCACGCAGTTCACCAACCAGCACACGGTTGTGCCGGCATTTGCCTTCGGACCTCCACCCTCACCGGGCGTGGTGTTCTACACCACCGGTGTCGACAGTGAACAGCAGGGTGTGGAAGTCGATGGCAGATTCGCGGCGTCAGAGAACCTCAATCTCACTTTCGCCGGGGCGCTGCTGGACGCGGAGATGACCGACGAGGGCATGATGAATTTCTACGGTTGCCTCGATTGTGCGCCGCGGGAACTCATCCAGGCCTCCGACTGGTCTGCTTCATTCGGCGCCACCTGGTCCGCGCCCATCGGAGATGCCTATGAGCTGACATTGAACACCGAAATGGCCTTCGCTGCCGGGTATCAGGTGGCCTATGAAGGCGTCTTCGAGGATCAGGCTGAGGGCGATCAATTGCTGGGTTGGCAGGACGGCTGGGAACGCATAAACGTCCGAGCCGCTCTGAGACCGATTAACGGAAACTGGGACGTCGCGCTCTTCGGCCGTAACATCACCGACAATCGACGTACGAATGACTACGCTCCCGACGGGAATGCAACGCTGTACTACGTCACACGACAGTACGGCGCCGATTGGGGTGTGGCTTTCCGGTACAACTTCTGAGGCGCCGGGACAGGGCTACCCCACATCCAGGTACTTGTAGTCCGTATCGTCGAGGAGTTCGTTCGCGTTCGCCCGGATCTTCTCGATCATATCGAGGAATCCACGGTATTCCGATTCGCTGATGTTCTCCAGGATCCGTTCCTCGCGTGACCGTGTGATCTCCTCAACGAGTTCATACGCGCGTTCACCCTTTTTGGTGAGCCGGATCAGTTTGCGTCGTCCATAACTCGGATCCTGAGTTCTTGTGATCAACTTCTTGTCGAGCAACGATTTGATCACCCTGCTGACCTGTCCCTCATCTGCCCCCATCACGACCGCGATCTCACGGGCGGTGATGACCTTTTTGAAGCCTATTTTTCGGAGCACCCAGGCCTCTACGACCTGAACCCCTGCAACGGAGGAGTATGCGCGGATGGAGCTGCGGAAGATCAAGTTGCTCAATTCGTTGAGAATTTGCCCGGTGTTCTTGCTTGGAAACTCTTGACGGCTCTCGTGGTCCTCGGGACCGAACTTTCGGAAGTCGTAATTCCTGGGCATGTTCTTCCTCGAATCCTGCGGTGGCGACCCGATACTCACTTTAACTTCCTGCAACGACCTGCGCCAGAGTCGCACTGGATCTCGACCCATTGTGAGTCAAGTATTTGATCCAAAGCGAACAAAGCTTGTTATGTCAAGCATAGTCGGCCAGAATGACCGGAAGTGCAACTCGCCCGGTCGTCGCCGACCAGAGGATGTCTTCATGCAAGTACAACCGGCCATTGCCACTGCAATTTCGACCGCACTGATACTGGTCGCGGAAGCGGGTGCTCAGGCCCCTGCGGATTTCGTCGTCACGGAGCGGGATCGGATGATTCAGGAGATCGAGTCCTGGGACTCGGTGCTGGAGGATTGGGAGCGGCGCGCCAGGATCGGGAGTATCGGGAGCGAATACGGGGTCGAGGTGGTTGCGACCTTCGATCCGGGCGAGGCAAGGTTCGAGCCGCATCCCGGCGGCCTCTATTTCTACGAGAATCTGGATCGGCAGAGTCCCTTCGCGCATGGTCCCGACCCAAGGCCGGAATCGAAGTCCAGTGGCATCGTGGTCGGTGATGCCAGTAGCAGGGAAGTCATCGCCCACCATGAATTTGCGCCCGAGATGTTCGCGTCCGTCCACACGACCGTGATGTCGCCGGACGGCAGGTATCTCTACATCGTCGGTCCCAGATTCGGAGTCTCAAACGAGGAATTCCAGGCCCTGGGCACGCCGGGAACCCTGATCAAGGTGGATGCGCTGACCCTGCAACCGGTCAGTCAAATGACCGTGGGCGGTCGCATCCACCACGGACAGATCTTTCAGGACCGCTACATCCTCTTCGACACCTTCGCCCGCGAGGAGGACGGCCTCGATGTCTTTTTATTCGACCCAGCCACGGACGAAATCGTCGGGGGCGTTCGCGACGAGGACCTGGGCGGCGGCACCGCCACCGCCTTTACGGACGGCGAGTACATCTACGCGCTGATGGAACCCGCCGGCTACGGTCCCCTCTCCATGTCGGGGTACGTCGCAGCCACCAACCTGGGGCGCGGCCGGGTCGTGGCGCTGAGGCCTTTCTGGGTGGCAATGATCGATCCGCGGACCTGGGAGGTCGTGCGGGAGTACCCCTATCCCGGCTATCGCGGCGACTGGATCGAGTTCGATGCCGCGCGCGAGCACATGTTCATCCCGGCGGCCGGCTCCGGGAGTCTGAGCAAGATCAACCTCGAGACCGGCGAGGTCGTCTGGCATCAGCCAACGGGTGTCGGCCCCTACGGTGCAGAGTTGACGGCAGACGAGTCAGAGGTCTGGGTAGCAGACAAGGGCGAGGCCGCCGGATTCTTCGGCCGCACCATTACCGTGTTCGACAATGAGAGCGGGCGCCACCAGGAAACGTTGTTCGCCGGCTATTCCATCGACCATGTCCTGCTGTCACCGAACGGCAGGGAGATGTGGGCCACCAGCAATCGGGAGAACAGGATCTACGTGTTCGATGCGGAGACGCGCGAGCGGATGACGTTGATCGACATGCCGACCACGGGGGGCGCCCACGGACTGGTGTGGGTGCACTACGATGAGGATGGACAGTCGCGCGTCGTCGCCGACCAGGGCGGCTTCCACAACGGCATCAATCCCCGCCTGGGCCGCCCGCTGGAGTATTGATCGTGCGCTCGATATCGAGCGCTCAAAGTCGAGCGCCCCTGTAAATCCCGGGATTTGCCGGGACCCGCCTACTCCTGAATGCTCCAGCCTGTAGACAGTGGGGTGAGATTTCTGTTATCGAATGCAGGATAGTCTTTTGGAAACTTGTAAGCGCGATAGAAACTGGATCGACTGCCCGGGACCGTCCGGAGAATCTCCTCACCCTCTTCCGTAACCTCAAAAATTCCACTCACCAGGCCGCTGACGCCGAAGATATTGCCATTTGGCAGACGCCTGGCCCCCGACATGAACGGTGCGTAAAAATTCTCTGGCGGATCGCCGGCAAATTCATGAAATTCGTAATCCGGGCCTGCAGGTCCGTAGGGTTCGTTACTGGCACGCAGGTACGCGTCGCCACGCGCAGGAAGTGTCAGCTCAATGTACCTCGTGTTAGGCGGTTGTCGCTCCACTCCGTTGTTGAATACGCTGATATCCCCGCGCGCGGGAACACCATCGGGTATCCAGGCCGCGTCATGCTGCTTGAAAAGCTGCCGGGATTCAGCATCTGCCATCCCGTAAGCATGGGGATTTCCCCATCGGTATATCAGATCACCGCCCCTGCCACTCGCGCCTCCACTATCCGTACTTGCCTCCGCCGTGGTGGTGCTGTGATCAATGATGAATATCTCATTGGTACCGAAATTGCTGATCAGGATCTGATCCCGTTCTTCGCTGTAAGAGACAGAGTTGAAGTGAAAAATGCTTCCAGGGATAAATCGGGTTGATTTGCCGACATAGTTGATATCGATCTTGCCGACATGATCCGCGGGATCGCCATAGTTGGGGCGTTCCGGATAAAGATCCTGGATGATGTGGTCGAGCACGTTCCATTCCCAGACGATACGGGTCGATCCGTCTTCGAGATTCGGTTGAATTTCAACGATGCGTTCAAAGGCTATCGCTCTGTCATTGACGGGCCGAAAGCCGAGTGATTCAGCCTCTTCAAGAGTCTTGAAGTCATTGACGATCAGCAGGATGTTTCCATTGGGCATGGGTTCAACGTCATGGTGCATGCAATGACGATAAGGCGTGCAGTAGTCGAACTCCCAGAGTTGATTCCCATCCCAGTCGATGATCTCAAGAGTGGTAAAGGAGGCGACATAGTAGTCTTCCATGCCCAGCCAGTCTTTTCTCGAGTAGGGACGCACGACCGTTCCGTTTTCCAGCAGGTTGGGACCCACGCCTTCGTGGGCATGATGCGGACGGTCCCAGCGGTGTACCGGTTGAAACGATGAATTCAACAACCAGGTGGTATTGCCAACGGTCCGGCCCATGTTGGTGCCGTGCTCCATGTAGAAAATGTAGCCATCAAACGCTCGGTCGTCCTGGCCCGGCCCAACACCGTCATTGAACAAGGTAGCGCCAAACGGACCACGGTTTGCTTCAGTATGCGAACCCTGGAATCCGGTCATGTCCGGACTCCCTGCCCGGCCGCTCTGTGCCTCGCCACCCCCGCCCGCAGCGGCATCGCCCCCGCGTAGTGCGGTTTCGGCGCTACTCAGGTTCCAGTCGCCATCTGCATCCAGGCGCCTTATGGCACTGGTTGAGTCTGCAATTTCGTCGGCATCGATGGTCTGATCGCCATTGCGATCGATGAGATTCATCAGGGGCTGAATCCTGGGATTCCGCATCATTTCCCCCATGAATCCTGGCGGGAATGGTATTCCTTCCGGCAATACCAGCCTTGTCTCTTCCGGTGACAGGACACCGTCACCATTCTTGTCCAGTGCTCTCAGCGATTCAGGACTCGACTGAACCTCTTCGGTTGACAGCATGCCATCGGCATTGAGATCCAATGCCGTCAGAACAGGCTGTTCCGCTTGAGACATGGGCCCCTGGGCCGATACAACGGTCACACCCAGGCCAAGAAAGATTGACACGAATGCGATTGCCAACTTGTGACAAGTGTTCGGGGAAGTAGACATTGAGTCGCAAGATCCAGCGACGGGTTTGGACAAAATCATCATTTCTGGAGTAATCCTTCGGAAACCAATCTTGGGGAACGGCCGTTTCGGATCGTCATCGGACCTTATAACAGCCGCTCGGAGGACGCCAGCACGTCGGCCAACAGGTCCTCGATCGCCGCGGCATCGTAGAGTTCCCCGTCGGCGATGACCGCCGAGATCCGAGTCGTGTTTGAGATGTCCTCGAGCGGGTCGGCGTCGAGCAGCACGAGATCCGCGAGCTTTCCGGGCTCGACTGTGCCAAGATCTCCGCGCCGGTCGAAGTAAAGAGCCGGATTCAGCGTCGCCGCACGCAGCGCATCCAGTGGCGACAGGCCCGCCTCCACCAACAACGCAAGCTCGTCGTGCAGAGCAAAGCCGGGCAGTCGATAGAAGGCCCCCGTGTCCGTTCCCGCGAGTATCGTGACACCGCCTTCGGCGACCAACCTCAGCAGCCGCTGGTTGAACTCGTGAAGATTCCTGTCTGCCTCGCCGGCATAGATCGGCGGCGGCCGGTAGTACTCGGCCTTCGCCGGCTTCATGTACTGCAGCCGCTCCCGAGAGACGGCGGGACTGTCCACCCCCAGCTCCGCGGAGAAGATCATCGTTGGCGTTATGAACGTGCCGTTTCCGGCGAGATGCTCGATTGCGGCGCGGCAAGCGGGCTCGTTCAACTCGATCGGCGTCTCGCTCTCGCCGCGACCGGTTGGGAAATCGTCTCTGCACGCCCTGCCCAGCGCCATGAGGTGCTCGACGCTGCGCATCCCGGAGTCGGACGCATCCATGATGGTGATCGACTGCGGTACGTGCCCCGAAAACACGAGGTGATGACGCCTGGCATGCTCGACAGCGGCATAATAGACCTCGCTTGTCAGGCCGTTGTGAATCTTCAGGAAATCGATGCCGCCGGCAACGAGAGAGTCGACGGCGCTTCGAGCCTCCTCGGGTGTGTACACCATGTGCTCCGGGCCGAACCGTCGCGACTGCGCCGTCTCCAGGAACGGTCCGGAGGCAACGATCCGCGGCGCCGGGAGGTTCTCGCTTGCGATACGGCGCTTGCCGGCCAGCAACTGGCCGAGATAGCTTCCCATGTCGCGCACGCCGGTCACGCCGTGGGCGAGAAACAGCTTGTACATGTCCATGGAGAAGTCGTAGTCGATGCCGTAGTGCTCGAAGGCGTGGGCGTGCATCTCCCACAAGCCCGGAATCAGGAACTTGCCGCGGCCGTCGAGGACCCGCGCACCGGGTGGCGAATCCGCCCCTGTGGACGGACGAACCGAGGCGATCCGGTTGCCGCTCAAGACGACCGTCCGGTTCGCCAGGCGTTCGCCCAGGTCGACATCGATCACTGTGACGTCCTCGATGACGAGATCGCCCGCTTCCTGGGCAACACTCTGCCCGATGGGCGAGACAAATATTCCAATCCCCAGAATGAAGGCCTTGAGTCGCGTCATTGTTGCTCCTGGAAAAACGTCGATGTCACTCTATTCGATCGTGGCTGCAGTCTATACCGCTCCGACGGGAACAGAAGCTACACCCCTAATCCCCGGATAAGGACTGGACGTTATCTCTGAAAGGGACGGTGGCACA
>VYEH01000373.1 GCA_009843005.1 Pseudomonadota bacterium
GCGGCGTCGGATCGCGTTCTTCGGGAGGTGGCGGTGCGACGGGCGGTTGGCGAGATTCGGAAACCCCTGGCGAGCCGGCGGCAAACTCCGGGCTCATCCCGGCCAGGTAGGCGGCCTCGTGCGGTTCGTCAGCCTCGATCGATTCGGCGCTCCGGCCCGGGCCTTCAGCCTCGTCCGGTTCAATCCACTGGTCCTCGCCGGTGTCCCGGCCGGATCCCGCTTCGAGGTTCGGTACCGACCTGCGGGCGGATGCTCTCGACCTGAAAGCGCGTTCCCTGGCCAGGTGTCTGGACTCCGGGCTGCGGTCCGAACGGACATTGCCCGGTTCCGCGAGCGCTTGCAGGGCGTCTGCCGCGCTCAGCCGCTGATCGGCCACGCGGGCGATCAGTTCCGGGTGCGTCTGTTCGAACAATTCGCGCAGGTCGCTCAATGACATCGGTTCGACTTCGCCCGCCTCCTCCGCCTCGCGCACGCTCCGTATGAACAGCAGCCGGTCCCGCACGTAGCCGGGGTAACGGGTGCGCGGACCTCGACGGCCCACCCTGGGCAGCAGTCCCTGCTGGATGTAGTAGGCGATGGTGCGCCGGTCAAACCCGGTTTGCGTCACCAGTTCCTCGGCTGTGTAGCTGCGCGTGCGTTTAAGGGTAGATGTCATCTAATGTCGATAAGATGTTAATAACTGTTGACTTTGGCCGCGGACTCTTTAGACTGCTGTCAAGTTGTGTCTACTGTCAATATTGCCGGAGAACCGCCTTGCATCCCGTAATCTCACTGCTGTCCGAGCTGAAAGTCGGCGAACCGCTGGCCTTCAGGCAAATGTCCATCTTTCCGCTGCGCTCGTCCTCCGTTCCTGTTGTCGACTACCTGCTGCTGAGCGACGCACTTCAGGACGGCCTGGTCTCGGTCCGCGAAACCTCCCGTAGCGGCAGCGTTCCGGAACTGGTGGTCGAGAACCGCGCCGACCTGCCCGTCCTGATCGTCGACGGCGAAGAACTGGTCGGCGCCAAGCAGAACCGCGTCGCCAATCTCACCCTGCTGGTCGCCGCCTCAAAGTCCACCACGATCCCGGTTTCCTGCGTGGAACAGGGCCGCTGGTCGTGGCAGAGCGACGAATTTGCGGTGTCCGAGCGAGTCCAGTTTGCCAGAGGCCGGGCCCGAAAGCTCGCCAGCGTGCAGGCGTCCATGCGCATGTCGGGATCGCGGTTCTCCGACCAGGGGGCCGTATGGGATGAGATCGGCGTGAAGGCCGCTGCCATGGATGCCCGTTCTCCCACCGGTGCGATGAGCGCCATTTTCGAGGAGCATGCCGAACGCCTCGATGAATTCGTCAACCGCTTGCGGGCGCAGCCCGGCCAGACCGGCGGGTTGTTCGCCCTGGGGGATGCGATCTGCGGCCTGGACGTCTTTGACAAACCCGCCACGTTCGTGGCGCTGCTGCCGAAGCTCGTGCGAAGCTACGGCATCGATGCGCTGGAGCGTCCGGCCGGGAGCTGTGCGGCGCCGGACGTCGACGCAGCGCGCGACTTCCTGGCCCACTTGGCCTGCGGCAAGCTCGAAGAGCATCCCGCCATGGGCCTGGGACACGACGTGCGCATCGAGGCTGCGGGCGTCATAGCCGGTGGTCTGGTGGCCGAGTCGAGCCTGATTCACCTGGCCGCCTTCGCCCAACAGCGCGCCTCTCAAGCTGTCTCCAGCGACCCGGGCAGATTCGCTGACCGACACCAGCGACAGTACGCGCTTCAGTGCCGACGCTGACCGACCCCGTCGGCCCGCTACCACTCCACCGCGATGTACTTGGTCTCCATGTACTCCATCATGCCTTCGTGGGAACCTTCGCGGCCGAGGCCGCTTTGCTTGGAGCCGCCGAAGGGCGCGGCGGGATCGGAAACCAGGCCGCGGTTGAGGCCGATCATCCCGGCTTCGAGCCGTTCGGAAACCGCCATGCCGCGCTTCAGGTTGCCGGTGTAGAGATAGGACACCAGGCCGTACTCGGTGTCGTTGGCCGCGTGGACCGCCTCATCGTCGTCGCTGAAGGGCACCACCGGAGCCACGGGGCCGAAAACCTCTTCGCGGAGTATGTCGGCTGATCGGGGAACCTGGGACAGAACGGTGGGTGGATAGTAGTGGCCCACCCGGTCGAGCGGCGCACCGCCGGTCAGCACTTCGGAGCCACGGGAAGTCGCATCGTCCACCAGCCTGTGAATGTCCTTTATGGCCCAGGCGTTCACCATGGGACCCAGTTCGACGCCGGGCTCGAGCCCCGGCCCCACCTTGACGGCTTCCATGGCGGCGGCGAACTTGTCGGTGAACTCGTCGTAGATCGCCCGGTGGGCGTAGAAGCGATTGGCCGCGGTGCAGGCCTCTCCGCCGTTGCGCATCTTCGCGATCATCGCGCCCTGGACGGCGGCGTCGATGTCGGCGTCGTCGAAGACCAGGAACGGTGCGTTGCCGCCCAGTTCCATGGAGCAGTCGACGATGCAATCCGCCGCTGACCGCAACAGGGCTCTGCCGACTTCGGTGGAACCGGTGAAGGACAACTTGCGGACCAGCGGGTGATGCAGCATCGCATCGACCACTTCGCCGGAGCGGCGCGACGGCACCACGTTCATCACGCCCGGCGGAACGCCTGCCTCGGTGAGGATTTCCGCTACGAGCAAGGCCGTCAGCGGCGTATCGGACGCCGGTTTGAGAATCACCGGGCAGCCGGCGCCGATAGCCGGCGCGATCTTGCGGGTCGCCATGGCCGAGGGGTAGTTCCACGGCGTGACGAGCACGCTGACGCCGATGGGCTGATGGAGCACCACGATGCGGTTGCCGCCGGAGGGGGAGGTGAGGATTTCGCCGTAGTTGCGAACCGCTTCCTCGGCGTACCAGCGGAAGAACTCGTTTGCGTAGTCGGTTTCCCCGTAGGCGTCGGGCAGTGCCTTGCCGTTCTCCCGGACGATGTATTCGGCGATGGTCTGGCGATTCTCCCGCAGCAGTTCCCACGCCCGCCGTAGGACCTCGGCACGTTCCCGGGGAACGCGGCTGGCCCACTCACGGCCCGCCTCATGCGCGACTTCCACGGCCCGAATCACGTCGGCAACGGTAGCGCTGGCGACTTCTGCGATGGTCGTTTCGGTCGACGGATCCTCCACCGGGAAGGTCCCGCCGTCGGAGGCGTCGCACCATTCGCCTCCGATGAACAACCGGGTACGCATTTCGGATCCTGGACTGATGTTGACCGGATTAGTACTCATTGGCTATGTACAGGTCCTGGGCCGGGAACAGCGTGATGACCCGGCAGCCGTCGGGCGTTACCACCACTTCCTCTTCGATGCGCGCCGCACCGTTGCCGTCGGCCGCCGGGCAGTACGTCTCCAGTGCGAACACCATGCCTTCCTGCAACTCGAACGGGCTGTCGAAGGAGACCAGCCGGCTGATGATCGGCCGCTCGTGCAGTGCCAGTCCCAGGCCGTGGCCGAACTGCAGGCCGAAGGCCTCCATTTCGTTGGCGAACCCGAACTCGGGCGCCTTGGGCCAGAGCGCCGCGATCTTGTCGGTGGTCACGCCCGGCCTCACCATGTCGATGGCCACATCGATCCATTCGCGCGCGCGATCGTAGGCGTCGCGCTGGGCCTGAGTAGCCGAGCCCACGTTGATCGTGCGGTAATAGCAAGTGCGGTAACCCATGTACGACTGGATCACGTCGAAGAAGGCCTGGTCGCCCGGGCGGTACATGCGGTCGGTGAAGTTGTGCGGATGGGGGCTGCATCGCTCGCCGGAGACCGCATTGATCGCCTCCACGTCGTCCGAACCGGACTCGTAGAGGATCTTGTTGGCCAGCGCCACCATTTCGTTCTCCCTGGCGCCGGGTTTGAGCGCCTCGGAGATGCCCTGGTAGGCGCCGTCGACGATGGCGGCGGACATGTTGAGCAGCACGATCTCGTCCATGCTCTTGATCTGCCGGGCATCGAGCATGGTCTGTTGTCCGTCCCGGACCTCCAGTCCCGCGGCCTGCAGGGCGAACAGCATCGGCGGCTCGCAGATGTCCACGCCGACCGGCATGTCGGCGACGCCCTCTCGCTGCAGGAGTTGCTTGATCTCTTCGGCGGCCTGTTTGAACAGTCCGGCCTCCTCGGGAACCGATCCCCGCAGCCCGAGCATGCCCGCCTTGCAGCGCTCCAGTTCCAGCCAGGGCGCGAACAGACGGTGATGCGTTGCGGCCGAGCCGAAGTCCCACAGGTAGGGTTCGCAGTCGGCGGTGAACAGCGCATAGCGGCAGATCTTGTCCCGCGACCATTCGCCGATCACGCTGCTGGTGATGTAGCGAATGTTGTTGTTGTCGAAGCACAGCACCGAGCCCAGGCCGGAATTGCGCAGCGCCCAGCGGGTTCGGGCCACCCGGTAGCGCCGCAGACGATCAAAATCGACGCGTTCCTCAAAGTCGACCGACATGGGCCCGGGCGCGGCGATGGGCCGGGTCCAGTTCCAGTTGGTGTCCATGTCGCGGTCGTTGCCGGTCGCGGTCGCGTCGTTAGCCGTCATATTTCACCTTGATGATTGGACTCCCGGTTCGCCAGCAGCTTAGTGGGAATGGGGCGCTCCACCGTGATTGCGGCATGTGCCCGCGGTCGTCCTGGGCCCGCGGCTCGCCGGGCGTGCCATTTCCTGTAGCGCTGTCCTGCTGCAACCGCACGGAGTTGCCGCAGCCAGCGACTTGTCAACCACGGTGCTGCGCCGGACGGGTTGGCCCAGGACGCCCGTGCCCCCGGTGATCACCCGGCGTACCGGTTCGCCGGTCTGCGGGTGAACGGTGAGGGGCTCGTCGCGCATACCCTGTACGACCTCGAATCGTTCTCCGCTACGGCCGTCGCCGGAGGTGACCTGGTAGATATATGTGGGCATGGAGCGCGTTCTCTGTGCAAACGTTTGCAGCCGATATGGTAGTTAAATCGAATAGTCCTAACAATACGGCACGGTTGCGTTGAATCCGCGATTGCGTTTACCATCGAGCGATTTCTTATAATTTGTACATTAATTACAGAATCTACAAAATCATGCCTGATTCCATCCCCATCACTGAAGTTCGCGAAAAACTTGCCGAAATTGCGGGACGCGTTCAGTTCGCCGGCGAGCGAATCGCGATGCAAAAACACGGCAAGACCGTTGCCGTTCTGGTTCCGCCATCCGATCTTGAGTTACTGGAGGCGCTCGAAGATCAGCTGGACCTGCTGGATGCGATCGAAGCGCTGGCCGATTACGAGGCCCATGGCGGGGTTGATTTCGGGGAACTCAAACGCAACCTCGGTCTTTGATGCTGCGGGTTGTTCTTTCCCGAGCCGCCGCGAAGGACCTGCGCCGCATCTCCGATCGCGCGACCCTTGGGCGCCTCACAAGGGCAATTGAGTCGCTCTCCGGTGATCCCATGCCATCCGGCGCAAGAAAACTTGCGGGCAGCGAGGATGTTTGGCGTATTCGCGTAGGGAAATGGCGCGTCTGTTACACGGTAGAAAAAGACAAGTTGATCGTCCTGGTATTGACAGTTGCACGACGTGGCGATGTATATGAACGCCTGCGTCGGCGCGTGAGATGAGGAGTTTATTGGTTTCGCAGGATGAGAGGGAATCGGCGAGAAGTTCACTCCCGAGGCAGCAGCAGGGACCGCCCCTGGTGGACCAGCACAGCGCCGTCCTCGGTGATGGCGCCGAGAAGCGGACCTTCGGCCAGAGTCTGGCCTTCCACGTACTTTGACGAGTTGATGAACACGAACCGTTCCGCGGCAGCGGGGCTGTAGACGTGCAATTCGAGGTTGAGTACCGGCAGGGCGCCGCCGGAGGCGCGGTACTGGGCCAGCGTGAGCATCGGTGCGGCGAACGCTTCGAGCGTTGTTGGCTCCGCCGCTTGCGCCGTTGGGTTTCCGGCACTTGCCGGGCCCGGCGCAACCGTGATCTGACGCGCCTCCGCGGACAGGTCCCTGACCTCCCCGTCTGCGCGGGCAACCGGGGCCATCGCGGCGATGGGGGCGGCAGGCGGCGTGGACGAGGCGCCATCGATAGATGTCCGGTCGGGCGAAGCGGCGCCGCCGGTAGTGGTCTGCGTGGAAGAGGCGACCGGACCGGCCGCGTCCTGACCCATATCCGTGCCGGAGTCACGCAACCAGAACCAGCCAAGTACCACCAGGCAGACGCTCAAACACGCAATCAATCCCACCGTCCATCGCGGCACGTGCTTCTGGTGCACCACCATGGGCGCGTCGCCGATCCCCGGAACCTGCGCCTTCTGGCGCTCGGTCTCGGACTTTCTCAACGCATCCAGTATGAATGACATGTCAGTTGGCCCGGGTTAACGAGGGTGTGCCGGGAATATCGAGATCCGTATTGATCGCGATCTGCGTCTGCGCCCCGGCAATACCGTCCACGCTCAGCCGCCGTTGCCGCTGGTAGTCGCGGACGCGGGCCTCGAGGTCGCTGTCGAAAAAGGCCGATCCGGAATCCGGCACGCTCACGCTCGCCGAATCTCCGTCGATGCGCGCCAGGCTGGCGCGGAGCCAGCGCACGCCTTCGCCTTCCATCCCGGGCGCGAGATCCTCACCCTGGACCGCGCCGGGCCGCCACAACATGAGGCTGTCACCGTACCAGTATCGGGACAGGTCGGTCAGGCTCGTGTGGAAGGTCTGGCTACCGAATGCGAGGCTGGCTGTGTCGGTGTCCATGTACTGCACCACCACCTGGTACTGTTCGCCTTCTTCGCCGATCAGGTTCAGTATGGCCGGTCGGTCCAGGCTCCTCAGGTATGTGACCGAACCGCGCTGGAACCAGCAGCGCAGGTCCAGTACCTGTGCCTGCTGGCAGGCTGGTTGACCGTCAGGCTCGAAGGAGCTTCCCCACAGGTCGAATAGCGTTGTGAAGGCGGTGGCGGTGTCCTTCGGCACAGCCGGGTCCGCCAGCAGCCCAGCCAGGGGCGTGGTGTCCTGCACGTCGTCGAGCGGGTCCTGGACAGCAAGGATCTCCCTTGCCTCCGCCAGCAGTGGCGCCGGCGCTGACGGCGGAAGCTGGGCCTCGGCCACCGGTTCTGCAGGCACGCCGGCGAACCGGTCGAGCCAGTACATCGTTCCCACCGCAGCCGCGCCGGCGAGCGCTGCGGCTGCCGCACCCGCCACGAGCCGGCGCCGCCACGTACCGGCGCGACGATCGCCGAATACTTCGGCGGCCGCGCGCCGTACCAGCCTGCGATCGATTCGCCGCGACTCGTTCGCGTAAGCGGCCAGCAGCGCCCTGTCCGCCACCACGTTGATCAGCCGGGGCACGCCCTTGGAGCGGCGAAAGATCTCGCGTATCGCTGCGGGATGGAAAACGCTGCCGGAGGCGCCTGCCACGCGCATCCGGTGCTTGACATACTTGGTGGTATCCGCCTGGTTCAGAGGTTCCAGGTGATAGCGGCCGGTCACCCGCTGGGCGACCTGGCGCATGTCCGCCCTTGACAACACCTCCCGTAGCTCAGGCTGCCCGATGAGGATGATCTGCAGCAGCTTCTGCTTGGGCGTTTCCAGGTTCGTGAGCAGGCGGACCTGTTCGAGGAGTTCGGTCCCAAGGTTCTGGGCCTCGTCCACGATCAGAACGGTGCGGCGGCCGCGGCCGTGGGCGTCCAGCAAATGGGCGTTCAATCCATCGATCAGGGCCTTGACGGTACGGTCTTCGGGGACCTGGATACCCAGTTCCTCAGTGATGGCGGTCAGGAATTCCTCAGTGGTCAACTCCGGATTGAGGATCAGCGCGACGTCCGCCTCCTTCGGCAGTTGTTCGAACAGGCTGCGCACCAGGGTGGTCTTGCCGGTGCCCACTTCGCCGGTGAGCTGGATGAAGCCTCCGCTCTCGGATATCCCGTAGAGCAGATGGGCCAGCGCGTCGGCGTGGCGCGGGCTCATGTACAGGTAGCGCGGGTCCGGAGTGATGGAGAACGGTTTTTCCGTCAGTCCGAAGAACTGGGTGTACATGCGGGCAAGTCCTGAATTTCGAAACTACGCGCGGCCCGTGGGCAACGCCGCGTGCGAGATACCGGCCTTACGACTCTTGGTGGCTACTCCACAACGGTTACGGTGATGACCTCGGAGGCCACGGGCGGATCGTGCGGAATGTGCAGGTGATCTCCAAGCAGGAGCTGCAACTGGTGCTCGCCCGGCGGCAGTTCCACCATGGCTTCGCTCTGACCCAGGCCGAAGTGAAGGTGGTTTGCATCCTCCGGAATAGGAATGTCCTCCGGTGGCATGCCGGTATCCACGAGCATGTGGTGGTGTCCGGAGTCGGGGAATACGATGCCGGCCGGGGCGACGCCGGCGCCGCTCAGGCCGAACAGGATGTTGACGGGGCTTGTGACCTCGTCGCCGTCGGCGGGCGCAATGAAGTAGAGCACGGCGTTTTCGGGTGCGAGCGTGCGCAGGGGCGCGGGCGGCGCGGCAGCGGGTTCTGCGGCTGCCGGTTCAGGGGCTTCGGGTTCCGGCGCCTGATCTCCGCAGGCGACCAACCCGACACTGCATGCGAGAGCCAACGTGATTCCAATGCGCATTTGCTCGACCTCCAACCGATTCGCCAAGACGCAAATGTAGCATATAACTTGATTGCGATTGGGCGGTGTGGTCGTCGGGAAATAGCGGCGGTGAGGGCGCGAGGGCGTGGGGGGG
>VYEH01000025.1 GCA_009843005.1 Pseudomonadota bacterium
GAACCCGCCCCAGTAGCCGCCGCGCGGCAGTCCGAGCGAAAAGCCGCCCTTCCTGGAAGCGGGGGCCGGGAGGAACTGGCAGAGCGCGACAAGATCGGCGTAGGCGCTTTCGCTCAGCCACTTGCGCCTGGTGACGAATTCCGTTCGGAAGTAGCCCAGGTGCGCGATCGGCCCCCCGAAGCAGGTGAATCCGAGCCCCGTGAAGATCTTCAGGACCTCGAAGGCCGAGCCCCTGCTTCCGGTGGATTCAACGCTACCCGGACCGGCACCGTTGCGCTCGACTTGATCTTTCATCGCCGGGATTGCCTCTGGTGCTCCATCAACCTTGTAGCGCCGTATCAGGCCGTACGCTTGAGCGGTTCACCGGCGGCATCGGCTTCGAGGCGCGACCCGCCCACGGCCAGCGGATCCAGCCCCCTGCGCTTGATCCACGTATACACGGGAGGGATTTCCTCGGCGCAGGACCTGACGCGAACGTCGAGGAATACCGGCCCATCGTGGGAAAACGCCTTGTCGAGCGCGGCTTCCAGTTGCTTCGGAGAATGTACCGGCAGTCCGAGGAACCCGTACGAAGCCGCCATCCCGACGTAGTCCGACCGGTCGAACCGAAGGGGCTCGGCCTCGAGGCCGCGAACCACCGTCGTATGCGCGTCGATCCAGCCGAACGTGGAGTTGTTGAAGTGCAGGAGGATGGCCGGAATGCCCAGCCGAACCACGGTCTCCAGGTCGCCGGCCGACATGCCCAGGGAGCCGTCCCCGAACAGGCCGATGGGACGATTGGAGCGGTCGGCGTACCAGCCGGCCACCACGCCGGGAATGGCGTAGCCCAGACCGCCGTAGGAGCGGTTCATGATCACCCGGGATGCATCGTCCGCCAGGCGCAGATACCGGCAGATGTAGGGGGTCGGCGTACCGGGATCCACGAACACCAGTTGCGGTTCGCGGATGCGCCGGCCCAGCACCTGAATCACGGCCTGCGGATTCAGGTCGCCGGACGCGGGGCCTTCGGCGAGGCCCGCTTCGGCATGCGCCCAGAAACGGCGGCGCCACCGATTGAGAAGGGAGGGCCACGACGGGTCGGCATTGGACGACTTGAGTCCTCCCAGCGCCACCAGTTGGCGGAAGAACTCCCCGGCATCGGAGACGATGTTGAGTGCGTCGCGGGTGTTGCGGCCCAGGACCTCGGGGTCCACGTCCACGTGCACGATCTCCCTGCCCGGGTCCGGCGCCGGAAACGACCACCCGATGGTGACCACCGAACCCATCCGGCAACCGACATAGATGAGCAGGTCGGACTCTTCCAGGGCGCGGTTGGCATGGGGATGAAAGCCGTTGTCCCCGATGATGCCGATGGACAATTCATGGGTATCGCTGATGGATTGCTGCCCGGTCATCGAAGTGACGACGGGTACCCGATACATCTCGGCAAACCCGGTCAGCGCTGCCCTGGCGTCCGCTCGGTTGACGCCGCCGCCGGCGACGACGAGCGGCCTGCGTGCCTGCGCGAGCGCATCGCGCACCCGTTCCAGGTTCTCGCCCGTGGGGCCGCCGGGGTGCGCGGGCGCTGTCCTGCAGGCGCGGTCGACGTGCATCGATACCTCTGCCGGTTGAACCCAATCGGTGTAGAGGTTGTCCGGAACGGCAATATGCACCGCGCCCGCCCGGCCGGTCGTTGCGATGCGGAAGGCGTTGCGGATCGTCTCGGGAATCTTGCGCGCCGACTTCAGCATGATCGATGCCTTGGTCACCGGCTGAAACAGCCGCTGGCAGTCCAGCTCGGCGATGAATCCCCGGCCTTCGACGGCAAGCGAATTGTCGCTGGTGATGGCGATCATGGGCACCGCCGACTCGTTGGCCTCCGCCACTGCGGCGAGACCGTAAAGCGGACCGGCGCCGCTGGGAAACTCGACCACGCCGGGGCGATGCGTGACGCGGGCGTAGGCATCGGCCATGAAGCCCGCCGTGCGCTCGTCGCGCGCCATCACGTGTTCGATGGCACAGGCTTCGCCCGCCAGCGCCTGGTACAGCGGAATGCTCGTCTCGCCGGGCACGCCGAACACCACTTCCACGCCGTAGGCCTCAAGCATTCGGACCAGCAGTGTCGCGCCATCCATTACCGGAATCCCCTGCGGTCAGTACCCGGAAAGCAGCCGGAAGGTCAGCGCGTACCGGCGGCGGGAGCGGCCGTCCACCGGGGATCCAGCATGCGCACGTAGAGCGCCAGCGAGCATCCCCATACCACCATCGCCACGGTGACGTGGTTGACGAAGGAGCCGCGCGGGATCGCGAACAGTTCCAGAAGCTCGCCGATGACGACCAGGATGGCGAACGCCCTGTACATCCAGTGCAGCCCGGGCAGGGCCGGGTTGATTACCGCCAGTGCCTGCAATACGCCCAGGGCCAGCACCACCCAGGCCATTCTCGCGTGCAGGAGATAGGCCGTCGCCGCCCCCGCGCTGGCCATGGCGATTGCGGTGACATAGACGATCGCCGCTGCCATGTGCAGTATCACGGCCAGCAGGTGCACGGTCACGACCCAGCGGGTCAGTCTCGCCGCGACAGGATTTCCGTTTGTGGAAGAAGACATTCGATGTTTTTCCCTTGACTGGGTCCGGAACGGCGCGATGATGGACACGGTGCCTCCGGTCTGCACACTACTTCATGATTATAGTGTCAAAACCAACGCCGGGTTATTGACGAATTATCACTATGTCATGAATCTCCGGCAACAGACTCTCATGCGCCGTCACGGTACCGACCGGGTCAGCCCGCCGTCGACCCGCAGGCATTGCCCGGTCACGTAGCTCGCCGCGTCGGAGAGCAGAAACGCGGCTGCATTGGCGATCTCTTCGACGCTTGCGTAGCGACCCAGCGGTATTCGCGCCCGACGCTCTTCCTTTTCCGGAAGACTGTCGACGAAACCCGGCAATATCGCGTTCATGCGTATATTGTGCGGCGCATAGTTGTCGGCATAGAGCTTGGTCCACGCGCCCAGCGCGGCTCTCAGCGTCGTCATCGGAAAATCGCTCTCGGGCTCGAACGCCGCGTAGGCGGACATGTTGAGGATTGCGCCGCCGCCGTTGGCGATCATGTGGGGCGTCACGATACGCGCCATCCGGATGACGCTCAGCAGATTCAGTTCGAAACCGCTCTGCCAGTCGTCGTCGGTCAATTCCAGCAACGGCCCCTTGGGCGGATGGCCGACATTGTTCATGACGGCATCCACGCGCCCGAAGCGTTCGATCGTTCGATCCACGAGCCGGCAGAGGTCATCCGGTTCGGTGATCGATCCCTGCATGGCGATACCTTCAAGCTCGCCAGCCAGATCGTGGATGCGCGCCGTACGGGACATCAGCGAGACCCGATACCCCCCGGAGGCGAGCTTGCGCGCGATGGCCGCCCCCATGCCGCTGCTGGCGGCGGTCACGATCGCGGTCCGTTGCCTGCTCATGGACCGATGAGCCGCGCGCTCATTGCGCGAAGCGCATGCCGACCATCATCGCGAAGAGCACCCAGAACCCGCCGTAATAGGCGCGCCAGCCCCACTTCAGCGACCGCGCCGGGAAGGTCGACCACCAGGCGATCATCCACACGCCGACCACGGCGGAGACAAGGAACATCGCGCCGTACGGAGTGTAAAGGCGATCGAAGACCCCGCCGGCGACGCCACGAACGTAGCCGGTGAGGATCGTGCCGACGATCCCGATCGCGGTGATCTGGCGCACCGTCACCGAGCGCAATCCACCCTGGACGGCTTCAAGGTGGCCCGCCTTCTGCATCTGCGGCCAGAGGATTGCTTCGGACCACATGTAGGACCCGAACCAGAAGGTCGCGAAAAGCAGGTGAATGGCATGCAGCGTTACGTCAAGCGTCATTGTCTTCCCTTTCCCTGTAAAAAAACGTCATGGGCAGCCCCGTGGCAGGCGTCAGCACGATCTGGGTGTTGACCACACGCCGCGGCACGTTGCCCAGATTGTTTTTCGCGAGGTGTATCCCGTGCATCGAATAGGCATTGGAAACCAGTCCGATGCTGATGACCAGGTCCACGTGGCGCCTGAGCAGTTCCCTGCCTGTCGCCAGGCGTTGCTCGCTGGCCGACCTGCGTCCCTGCTGCCACAACTCCATCATCGCCACGATCTCGTCGGGCGGCCGCACCCCGGCCGTACCGCCGGACCGGAACCACTGCGCGAAGTCCACGCCCATGATCGCACCAAATCCGACCGTCGTATACGGGAACAGCAGTTCCGGATAGACATAGGGGTCCTCGCTGCCCGTCAGCAGCACGCCGAGCTGGACCTCGCCGGACATGCTGCGCTGGTTGTACAGGACCTGGTCGACGATCTCCACGTCCAGGTCGACCCCGATCGACCGCCACTGCTCGCGAACCATCTCCGCGACACCGGTGTAATCGAAATGCGACACCGCGGTCACGCAATTAAGCCTCAGCCTCCCCGCACCGTCCATTCGGAGCCGGTATCCGGCCTCGTCCCTTGCCGTCAGGCCCAGTTCGTCGAGCAGCCCGTTGGCTCGCGGGACATCGTGTTCCGCCCACCGCGTGACCCATTCGTCCCCCGGGAAGTAACGGTTGTTCGGCGCCGGCACCGATGCGGACGGGCGTCCCAGCCCGAGCATCAGGGTCTCGTTGATCTCCTGCCGGTCGATGCCCAGCGACAGGGCGCGGCGGAAATCCGGATTCCCGAGCCACCCGCCGATCTCCGCGTCGGCGCGATAGCTCAGATTGACCCGCAGGCCGAGATCCGTGCCCTCGTTGGGGTCGAGATAGACGTTATAGCCGGAGCGACGGCGATTGCTCAGCAGAAAGGGAAGCTGCTCGATCTTCAGGTGCCGGTTCTGAAAATCCAGTTGCCCGGCCACCGCCTTGAAGCTCACCGCGTCGGCGTTCGCGCAAAGGATGTTCCTGATGCTGTCGATGTACGGCAACTGATTGCCGGCGGAGTCGACCCAGACACTGTACGGGTTGCGTTCGAGCCGGCATCTGCGGGAGTTGATGGGTTCGGCCAGGCGCCACGGCGACAGCACCGGCAGTTCCGGGTTCAGCGACCAGTCGTTGCGGTTGCGCAGGTAGATCGACCAGTTTGCGAAACCCTGGTCCCTTGCAACGGCGCTGACCTCGCTTTCGGAACGGTATTTCGGGTGAAACTGCGACAGGTAATGCTGCGGCGCGTAGCCGCCCATGCCGAACCGGCCATAGAACGACAGGCCTCCAAGGTCCGTCGAACTGGCCAGCAACTCGGCCAGCACCTCGTAGGGCTGCGGCGCGACGAACCGGACCGTGAAGTCATCCAGTTTCTCTATCCGCACGTCCCGGTTGTCCAGGAGCATGGACGCGCTGGGCGCGGCGACGATCCTGCGGTCCAGGTACAGGTCCCGGTACCAGAACAGCACGTCGTCCGCGGTGAACGGCGCGCCGTCCGACCAGCGCATGCCCCGGCGCAGCGACAGGGTCAGCACGCGGTAGTCGTCGCTGAACCTGAAGTCCCGGGCGATGTTGGGACGTACGGCCCGCCAGTCCTTGTCCCAATGAAGGAAACTGTCGGGCCCCGAAGCCATCCGCCCGAGTCCCCACTGGTCGCCCGGCCCGACGAACGCCCGGCGCAGCGTACCGCCGTAGCGGCCGATCCCGTGCAGCGGTTCGATCACGATCGGATCGCGGCCGATGCGCTCCCCCACCGGGTCCAGCCGGCCCGCAGCCACGAGTTCCGCGAGCGTGGGGGATTCGTTGAAGGTTCGGGGCATGGCCGCCGGATCGGTGACGAGCCTGCCCGACTCCGGGGCGTAGGGCCCGAAGTCGGCCGACTCCGGTAACGCCGCCCCGGGGGACGTGGCGAAGTCGGACCGCGAGCAGGCCGGCAGCGCCGAGGCCGACAGCGCCGCGCAGCCGCCCTTGAGCACCTCGCGCCTGCTGAAACGATCAGCCATGGCGATCCTGCGCCTGTGCACGGGCCGCGCCGCCGGCCGCGCCGACACCTGTCAGCGACAACTCCTCGGCCAGGTGGCAGCGCACCAGGCGGCCGGCATCCAGTTGCCGCCACGCCGGGGCTTCGGATCGGCACCTGGCGACGGCATGGGGACAGCGCGGATGAAAGTGGCAGCCACCGGGCGGGTTGCGCGAACTGGGCGGTTCCCCGGCAGGCGGCGCGAACCCGCCGGAGCGATCCGGATCCACTTGCGGCGCCGCCGCCAGCAGCGCCGCCGAATAAGGGTGCCGCGGCCGTTCGAACAGGTCGTCGCAGGACGCCAGTTCGACGATCCGGCCGACATACATGACCGCAACCCGGTGACTGATGTGCCGGACCACGCTCAGGTCATGGGCGACAAAGAGGTAGCTCAGTTCGTGCCGCTGCTGCAGGCCGACGAGCAGGTTGAGGATTTGCGCCTGGACCGACACGTCCAGCGCCGAGACGGATTCGTCGGCGATGATGACGCGCGGTTTCAACGCCAGCGCGCGCGCAATGCCGATCCGCTGGCGCTGCCCGCCGCTGAACGCATTGGGGTAGCGCGTCATGTGCGACCGCTGCAGGCCCACCGCCTCGAGCAGTCCGCCCACTTCCTTGTCCAGGGCACGTCGGTCCGTGAGGCCGAATATGCGCAAGGGTTCGGCGACGATATCGCGAACCGTCATGCGGGGATTCAGCGACGAGTACGGGTCCTGGAAGATCATCTGCATCTCGGCCCGAAGCGGGCGCAACTCCCGCGCAGTGAGTCCGGCGAGGTCGACGACCTCCCCGGCCCCCGTCCTGAACCAGATCTCGCCCGACGTCGGCGCATGGGCCCGGATAATCGCACGAGCCGCCGTGGTCTTGCCACAGCCGCTTTCGCCCACCAGCGACAGCGTCTCGCAGCGGTGCAGGTCGAAGCTCACGTTGTCGACCGCGCGCACCGGGTCGTCCCCGTCTGCATCGAAGTACTTGCGAAGCCGTTTCACCCGCAGGATGACCGTATCGGGCAGCGCCCCGCCCGTCTCCCGGGTTTCTCGCGCCTCGCCGCTCATGGCCGGTCGTGAAGGTGGCAGTGCACGACGTGCCGCTCGGCAACCTGCGTCGGCGCAGGCATGACCCGGTCGCAGACACCGGCGATCGCGCTGGGACAGCGTGTGTGGAAGGGGCAGCCGCCGGGGCGGTTCCGCGCCCGGGGCACCGTGCCGCTGATCGCCTTCAGGGCACCGCGGCGGCGGCGCGACAGGCTCGGCAACGAATCCAGGAGAAGCTGCGTGTAGGGGTGCCCCGGTTCGCGGAAGATCGATGCCGCGGGGCCGCATTCCACGACGGTGCCCAGGTACATGATGGCCACATCGTCGGCTACGGCGGCCACCACGCCCAGGTCGTGGGTGATCAGCATCAGCGCCATGCCATGCCGATCCTGCAACTCGTCGAGCAGGGCGAGCACCTGCGCCTGGGTGGTGACATCCAGCGCCGTGGTCGGCTCGTCGGCGATGAGCAAGCCTGGTGCGCATATCAGCGCCATGGCGATCATGGCGCGCTGGCGCAGACCGCCGGACAATTCCCATGCGTACCGGTTCATGATGTGCTCGGGATGCGGCATGCCCACATGCCGCAACTGCTCGATGGCGCGCTCCACGGCCTCGGCCCGGGTGAGGTCGAAATGCAGGCGCACGGCCTCGACGATCTGATTGCCGATGGTATGGACCGGGCTGAACGAGGTCATCGGTTCCTGAAAGACCAGGCCGATCTCTCGGCCGCGAAGTTCGCGCATTCGCGCGCCCGTCCCCTTCAGGCTCAACAGGTCGAGGGTGTCCCGGCCGCGCCGCAGCAGAATGCGGCCGCCCAGTGTGCAGATCCGCTTGTCCTCGATCCGCATGATCGCCTGCGCCGTCACGCTCTTGCCGCAGCCGCTTTCGCCGACCACGCCGAGCGTCCGCCGGGGCAGGATGTCCAGGCTGACGCCGTCGACCGCGCGGATGCGTCCTTCCGCCGTATCGAAGTCGACGGTGAGATCGCGGATCCGGACGACCGGGCCCGTGTCCGCACCGCCGCTGCCGGCCGCCCTAGCCACCCGGGTCCGCCGCATCGCGCAGGCCGTCCCCGAGGAAGTTGAACGCGATGATGATGATGGCCGTGGGAATGGCCGGAATCAGCAGCCACGAGTACAACGCGACGTTCTGCAGGCTCTGGGCGGTGCTCAGCAGCACCCCCAGCGAGATGGCCGGGGGCCGCAGTCCGAGCCCGAGGAAACCCAGGGCCGTCTCGCTGGCGATCATGGCGGGTATCGCCAGCGTCGTGGTGGCGATGATGTGGCTGGTGGTCAGCGGCAGCAGGTGCACGAACATGATCCGGCCCGGGCCGGCGCCGCTCAACTCCGCCGCGACGACGAAATCCTCCCGGCGCAGGGACATGATGCGGCCGCGCAGTTCCCGCGCGAGCTGGGTCCAGCCCACCAGGGCGATGATCAGGGTCACCGTGAAATAGACCAGGACGATCCCCCAGGTGGGCGGTATCGCCGCCGCCAATCCCATCCACAGCGGGATGGTGGGGATCGACCGCAGGACCTCAATCAGGCGCTGGATGAACAGGTCGACCATACCGCCGTAAAAGCCCGATATCGTGCCGAAGACAATGCCCACCGAGATGCTCACGGCCACCGCGGCCAGGCCGATGAGCAATG
>VYEH01000228.1 GCA_009843005.1 Pseudomonadota bacterium
TGAGGAGCGTCGCCGACGAATTGTCAAGTATGTCAACAAGTCTTGCGCCGTGATCGCGAGCTATAGTGGCCAGTCGCATTTGTCCAGCGCATCCACGCGACCTTGAGGCGATGGGGGTCGCTGCTCTTGTTGGGTCAGCGCCACCCTATCGCATGCAAGTGACGGCAACGGAAAACCTTCGATGGCTACGGGAATTCATAAGAAGTCTTGTTAAGGAAAACTAGTGAAAACGCTGATTCTTCCACGTTGAAAACTCGAACTTATAAGCATTTGTTTCCATTACGCTTTTGACCGTCCATACTGAAACAGTATCCAATCTGTTACCGTTGTAATGAACATCGGGATATTCTATAACCTGTGAAGGTTAAATGTTGCTGATAAACAACGAGTTAGGGGACGATCATGAATTCGGCAAGACAGACGTTTCGGCAGGTTGCGTTCTTGAGCGCAATCGCATTGGTCCACGTTACATCGGTCCTCGCGCAGGAAGAACAGGATGAGCAAGGCGCGGAACTGGAAGAGGTCATAGTCACCGGTTCGTACCTGTACACGGGCATCGACTCGCCTTCCCCGGTCGACGTCCATTCCGGGGAGGACATGGTGGAGTTTGCCCCCCCGGACCTGGCGACCTACTTCTTCGATAACGTCCCCCAGAACTTCAGTTCCGACAGCATCTCCCAGACCGACGCCGGGGGTATGGCGCGGACCCGGTCCGGGCGCGTCGCCACGGTCAACCTGCGCGGGCTGGGCGACGAGAACTCGCTGACCGTGTTGAACGGGCGGCGGGTGGTGGCCTATCCGGCCGCCGACGGCACGGGCTGGAACCGCGTGGACATCAACTCGCTGGTGCCGCGCATCGCCGTGCAGCGCGCGGAGTTGTTGCTCGACGGCGGCTCGGCGATATTCGGGTCCGACCCGGTGGCCGGCGTCGTGAACTTCGTCACCAACAGGAATTTCCGGGGACTGGACTTCCAGGTGGATTCCCGAACGCTTGAGGCAGACCCCGCCGCCAACGTCACGTTTGCCGGACTGTTCGGCGCCGGCAACGAAGACACGACCTTCATCGCCGCTGTCGAGTACCACATGGAGGACCTGATCCGCCGCGGAGACATCGACGACACCTTCGGGGAGGAACTCGACGTGACGCCCGAAGGTGGCGTCGGCCTGGAATCGCAGGCCGGACTCACCTACACCAGCGGGATGGGGATGAGCGCCGCAACCTGGATCGACCCGCTGTGCGGGGATCCCGCGTTCGGGCAGTTTTCGTACTACCCCTACTACGAAGATCCGGCCGACGGCGAGCTTCGGGAAGTCGGTACCGGCAGCGACCCGACGGCGCCGGCGGAGAATTGCGGCCGTGCGAACGGGTTCGACAATGCGTTTGACCTCATCAACAACAATGTCGAGCAGGCCATGGGCTATCTGTACTTCGATCATGCGTTCGAGAATTCGGTCCGGATCAACGGCGAGGTCAGCGTGTCCGAGCAGCGCTTCGACGATATCGATCGTTGGGGGGACGGCGGCACCGGCAATGCCTGGACGCCGAACGTACCGGCGAGCCTGGGACCGAGTTACGCCTTCCCGACGGACCATCCGGCGATGGTGCACGCCCGGAGCGTGGATGAGAACTTCGGCTTCGTGCCGGCCACTCCGGCGATGGGTATGGGTATGGCCGCACCGGCCAGGTACATTCCCCTCTATGCGGTGAACGAGACGATGCCGTTTCTCGCCGAAATGGATGCGTACAACGAAAACGCCTTTCGGCGGGTCGCATTCGGGATCGAGGGCGATATCGGCGGCGGCTGGACCTGGCTGGTGGATACTTCCGTGGGCCGCAGCCAGTCCCATAACGCGATCAGGGACATTATCCTGGCCCATTATCCACTGGCCATGCAGGGCCTCGGCGGGCCCAACTGCGATCCCGCCACAGGTACCCGGGGGCAGGGGAGTTGCTATTACTACAACCCGCTCATGAGCTCGGCACTGCCGGATGCGGCCGCGCAGGGTCTCGCCAACGATCCGGAACTCCTGGAATGGCTGATCCCGAACCGGGTCGATAAGTTCACCATGGATCTGCGAACCGTGGACGCGCGGTTCACCGGGGAGTTTGGTGAATTGAGGGGCGGTCCGATCGGGCTGGCGGCCGGCGTGGCCTGGCGGGAGGAGACGCTGGCGCGGGATGTCGACCCCCTGGTCGAACAGGGCGCGACGGCCAGCACGGGCGTGTTCAACGACTTCAGCGGGTCGCAAGCCGTGCAGTCGATTTACGTGGAGTCCGCGCTGCCTTTCACCGACACGCTGAATATCCAGGTTGCGGCCCGGAACGAGTCCTACGACATCGGTTTCAGCGAGCTGTCGCCGAAGATCGCCGCGCTGTGGACACCGACGGACCGGATCAATGTGCGCGGCTCCTGGCAGACTTCGTTCAAGGGTCCTTCGATCAGCCAGAGCGCCGCATCCACCGTGATCGGTGGACGCAGTCCGAACTTTGTAAACGTCAACGGTATCACTTATGGCGCCATGGGTAGGACTTCTGCCGCGTTCGAAACCCGGGCGAATCCGGACCTTCAACCCCAGACCTCGGACAATCTCTCGTTTGGATTCGATATCCGGGCGACCGACAGCATCAGCGTCGGGGCTTCCTGGGTCCGGGTCCGGTTCAAGGACCGGATCGTGGCTCCCACGGCAAACGTCGTGGGCGGAGACCTGAGATGCATCATCAAGTACGACGATGGGATTCCGAAAACGTTCGATGCCGACGGGAACGAGCTTCCCAAAGAAGTCAACACCGGTAACATCAACTGGATCCCGGCCTCCGAAGGCGGCTGCATGGAGCCGATCGATCCAAGCCTGCCGCTCGACCAGACCAACATCGCCCTGATCGTCACCTACCCGGAGAATCTGGATTTCCTCAATGCGGAGTTTGTGGATATGTACGCCAACATGAACTTCGATACCGGGGTGGGCTGGCTGTACTTCTAGCCGAGATTCACATTGACGACGACGTACGAGTTCCCGCTTCCGGCCGGGCAGGGCGCCCGGGCGGGGCTGTGCCCGGACGATCTGTGCAGCTCGATCGGCCGCAACATCGGCATGGGCTTTTCAAACGGCATCAACAACATGCCCCACTGGCAGGGCAATTTCCCGCTCAGTCTGAACCGGGGCGACCATCGGGTCCGGCTGAACGTCTCCTACAGGGACAGCCTGAACGCAGACTACGATGACCTCACGACCGACATTGCGAGGGAGGCCTTCACCCACGAGGAAGGCCAATGGCTGATCGACCTGGCGTGGAACTGGCAGTTCATGCCGTCGGCCAGTTTCGGCCTCGCCACGCGAAACCTGCTGGCCACGGAGCCTCCCCAGAACCAGTCGGCCCGCTACAACCGGCGGCTGAGGGAGTACGTCGCGCAGTTCAGGTACACCTTCGACCGGAGGTGACGCAACTGCGGAGACCGCTGGCGGCGGGGCTGCCCGTCGCCGGTACTCCGTTCACCCCTGCCGTGGATGCGCCCGGAGAAGCGCATTTATGACCTTCGAATCCGTGTACGCCCTGGGTCGAGCATCGCGGCCTGTTCTTCCGCACATCTGTACGGCAGGACTTCCACGCCGGGTCGCCACGTCCATGACCTGGTGAGCATGGACGGAACGACAAGCACGGACGGACCGCAAGCGGGCGACCGACGCACACCGATTTCCGAGCGCCGATTCCTGTTGCGACGACTATCCCCGTAGGCGACAATTCAGCGTCTTCCAGCACCACCACCTGACACCACCCGATGGTATCGACCGGAGAGCAAATGACGGCAGCCCTACGGCCGCCTCGGCGGCAACTTGCAAATGCGATACGCGCACTTTCAATGGACGCGGTGGAAGCGGCGCGCTCGGGCCATCCGGGCATGCCCATGGGCATGGCCGATATCGCCGAAGTCCTGTGGAACGACTTTCTAAGGCACAATCCCGCGAATCCGCACTGGTGCGACCGCGACCGGTTCGTGCTTTCCAACGGGCACGGCTCCATGCTGATCTACGCGCTGGCGCACCTCAGCGGGTACCCCCTGGAGATGGAGGAGATCCGGCAGTTCCGCCAGATCGGCCAGCGAACCGCCGGTCACCCGGAGAGGGAGGTGGACATCGCCATCGAGACCACCACCGGTCCGCTGGGGCAGGGACTGGCCAATGCGGTCGGCTTGGCGCTGGCGGAGCAGGCGCTGGCGGCAACCTTCAACCGGCCCGGAGGGACGATCGTCGACCATTTCACCTATGTCTTCATGGGCGACGGTTGCCTGATGGAGGGCATCTCCCACGAGGCCTGTTCGCTGGCCGGCACGCTGGGTCTGGGGAAGCTGATAGGCGTCTACGACGAAAACAATGTCTCCATTGACGGCAATATCGACGGCTGGTTCACGGACGATACGCCGGCGCGGTTTCGCGCCTACGGCTGGCACGTTGTGGAGGATGTCGACGGGCACGATCCCGAAGCGGTCATTGCCGCCCTCGAGGCCGCCCGGGCAGAGACGTCGCGCCCGTCGCTGATCTGCTGCAAGACGCTCATCGGCTGGGGCGCCCCCAACAAGCAGGGCACGGCGGATACCCACGGCGCACCGCTGGGGCCTGACGAGGTCGCGGCGACTCGAACGCAGATCGGCTGGGAGTACGAGCCTTTCGTGGTACCGGATGAACTGCGCGACGCGTGGGACGCCCGGGCCAGAGGCGAGGCGCTGGAGGCGGAGTGGCAGCAGCGCTTCGATGCCTACGCCGAGCAGTGGCCCGACCTGGCGCAGGAGTTCCAGCGCCGGGTGCAGGGCGGGCTTCCCGGGAACTGGAGCGATCTCGCCGATGCCGCGATCCGGGAAATTGCCGCTGAAGCCAGTGACATGGCCACGCGAAAGGCGTCGCTGCGGGCGCTGGAGGCGTTCGCGCCGCACCTGCCCGAACTGATCGGCGGATCGGCGGACCTGACCGGCTCCAACAACACCCTGCACAGCGGCTCAACTGTCATCGATACCGAACAGGCGGCCGGCAACTACATCTACTTCGGCGTGCGCGAATTCGCCATGGCCGCTATTCTCAATGGTCTGGCCCTGCACGGCGGCTTCATACCCTACGGCGGCACGGTCCTGGTGTTCTCCGACTACGCCCGCAACGCGCTGCGCATGGCGGCGCTGATGGGGATCAGGAGCATCCTGGTCTTCACCCACGACTCCATCGGCCTGGGCGAGGACGGACCGACCCATCAACCCATCGAGCACCTGAGCAGTTTGCGCGCCATGCCCAACATGGCGGTGTGGCGACCCTGCGATACGGTGGAAACCGCGGTTGCGTGGCGGTCGGCGGTGGAGCGGCTCGATGGTCCCACCAGTCTGGTTCTGACTCGCCAGGGACTCTCCCATGTGGCGCGAACCGATGACCAGATCGGCCTGATCGCCAGGGGGGGATACATACTGCTGGACAGCGACGGCGACCCGGAAATCATCCTCATGGCGACCGGGTCGGAGGTGGGACTGGTGCTCGGGGCCGCACGCAACCTGGTGTCGGAAGGCGTGCGCGCTCGGGTCGTTTCCATCCCCTGCACCGAGGTCTTCGACATCCAGCCCGAGGCGTACCGCGCCCATGTACTGCCGGCCAACGGCGCCGCCCGCCTCGCGGTGGAAGCCGGCGCGAGGGATTGCTGGTGGCGCTACATCGGCGGCCGGGGCGACGTGCACGGCATGGCAGGCTTCGGTCAGTCGGCGCCCGGCAAGGCCGTGATGGAACACTACGGCTTCACCGTGGAAGCCGTTACGGAGGCGGCGCGCCGCGTACTAAGGAGAAATTCATGCCTGTGAGACTTGCGATCAACGGATACGGCCGTATCGGCAGAATGGTGATGAGGGCGCTCTACGAATCGGGCCGGCGCGACGACATGCAGATCGTCGCGGTCAACGACCTCGGCGACGCGCAGACCAACGCCCACCTGACGCGCTACGACTCCGCCCATGGCCGCTTCCCGTTCCAGGTCGAAGTCGGCGACGGCGATCTCATTGTGAACGGCGATTCCGTCAAGGTGCTCGCGGAACGCAACCCGGCGGATCTGCCGTGGAAGGAACTCGGCGTCGACATCGTGCTTGAGTGCACGGGCCTGTTCCGGACGAAGGACAAGGCTTCGGCGCATCTTGATGCCGGCGCGAAAAAAGTCGTCGTATCGGCTCCCGCCGGTACGAACACCGACGCGACCATCGTCTACGGAGTCAACCACCATATTCTGGACGCCTCCCATCGCGTCATTTCCAACGCCTCCTGCACCACCAACTGCCTGGCGCCGGTGGCCAAGGTGCTGCACGAGGCGGTGGGTATCGAGCAGGGCCTGATGACCACCATTCATGCCTTTACCAACGACCAGGTCCTCTCCGACGTGTTCCACAAGGACCTGCGGCGGGCGCGTTCGGCGACCCAGTCGATGATTCCCACCAAGACCGGCGCCGCTGCCGCGGTGGGGCTGGTGCTGCCGGAACTGGACGGCCGTCTGGACGGATTCGCAATCCGCGTTCCGACGATCAACGTCTCTGTAGTGGATCTCTCGTTCATCAGCACGCGGGAAACGTCTGTCGAGGAGGTGAACGGCGCGATCAGGTCGGCGGCCGAAGGGGCGCTCGAGGGCGTGCTCGCCTACATCGACGAACCGCTGGTTTCCATCGACTTCAATCATCACCCGGCGTCGTCCGTTTTCGATTCCGGCCTGACCAAGGTGTCGGGCAACCTGGTCAAGATCTGCACCTGGTACGATAACGAGTGGGGTTTTTCCAACCGCATGCTCGATACGACGCTGGCATTCGCCAGGGTGGGATAGGCCAGATCCGCCGCAAGGCGATGGACATCAGGCGCATGGTGGATTTCCCGCTGGCGGGCCGGCGGGTGCTGATCCGCGAGGATCTCAACGTACCGATCAGGGACGGCGCGGTGGCAAGCGATGCGCGCCTGACAGCCGCACTGCCGACCATCGAATATGCACTGCAGCAGGGTGCGCGCGTCATCCTCATGTCACACCTGGGAAGGCCGGAGGAAGGCCGCTTCAACGAAGATTTCTCCCTGCGTCCCGTCTCCCGCCGGCTCGGCGAACTCCTGCACCTCCCTGTCCCGCTGGTCGATTCCCGGGTGCAGGGCGTAGAGGCCGGGCCCGGGCAGGCCACGCTGCTGGAAAACGTGCGCTTCGAACGCGGCGAAAAGGCAAACGACCCGAAACTCGCGGCTCGCCTGGCGGCGCTTTGCGACCTGTTCGTGATGGACGCCTTCGGGTCGGCGCACCGCGCCCACGCCAGCACCCACGGCGTGGCACGGTTGGCCCCGGAAGCCTGCGCCGGGCCGTTGCTGGTCGCGGAACTGGAGGCGCTGGCGGCTGCGCTGGAACACCCGCGGACACCCACGGTCGCCATCGTCGGCGGCTCCAAGGTCTCTACCAAGCTTGGCGTCTTGCGGACTCTCGCCGGCAAGGTCGATGCACTTATCCTCGGCGGCGGCATCGCCAATACCCTGCTTGCGGCAGCGGGCCACACGGTCGGGCGTTCCCTGCATGAGCCGGAGATGCTGGGATTCGCTCGCCGGTTGCTGGACGGTGAATTCGGCGCCGCGGACATTCCACTGCCGTCGGATGTGGTCGTCTCCCACTCCCTGGATGAGACCGCCCGTGGATCGACTCGCGGCATGAACGAGGTCGGCGCCGATGAAATGATCCTGGACATCGGCCCGCAGACGGCGGCGGAATACGCCAGCCGTCTTCAACGGGCCGGCACCATTCTCTGGAACGGGCCAGTGGGTGTCTTCGAGAATCCAGAGTTCGCCCGCGGGACCGAGGCGGTCAGCAAGGCCGTTGCGGCCAGCAGCGCATTTTCCATCGCGGGCGGCGGCGATACGCTGGCGGCAATCCAGCAGTTCGGCGTCCGTGACGGCATGTCCTACCTGTCCACGGGCGGCGGCGCCTTTCTCGAGTTCCTGGAGGGCAATGAACTACCGGCTGTGGCGGTTCTGAAGTCACGCGCCGGCGCAGACGGCCGAAACTGAACTGCAATACGCAGACGCTGGAAGGGCGACACCGGAACGGCTGCGGTATAGTGATACCGGTGACCAGGGGAGTGCTTTTTGGACCCATACGAGACCACTGAACTCAGGCGACGAACCAAGATCGTTGCCACGCTGGGGCCGGCGACGGATGATCCGCAGGTGCTGGAGTCGCTGCTTCTTGCAGGCGCGGATGTACTAAGACTCAACTTTTCCCACGGCACGACACAGCAGAACTCGGACCGTGTCAGGCAGGTTCGCGAAATCTCCGCACGGATCGGGCGGGATGTCGGGCTCATGTGCGATCTCCAGGGCCCCAAGATCCGCATCGAACGATTCGCCAAGGGCGTCGCGGTGCTCGCGGAGGGCCAGCGATTCATACTGGATACCGCACCGGACGCCGGCCCGGGCGATGAGTCCCGGGTCAGCGTCGAATACCGTGATCTGGTCAAGGATGTTGTTCCGGGCGATATGCTGCTTCTCGACGACGGTCAGATTGTCCTCGAGGTCTACAAGGTTGAAGGCAGCGAAGTGCGCTGCTGGGTGCAGCGCGGCGGCACGCTGACCAACAAGAAGGGTTTGAAC
>VYEH01000302.1:0-3044 GCA_009843005.1 Pseudomonadota bacterium
GGCGGATTGATCGTGGTGGTGGTGGTGTATCTCCAATTTCAGGGCTACTACCCGACGATCACCGAGACCCTCACCCATGGCCTGTTTCAGACTGTCTCCATTGCCACCACCACCGGTTTTACCACGGCCGACTTTGCCGTCTGGCCCGGCGTACTGCCCGTGCTGTTGATCTTTTCGAGTTTTGTCGGCGGATGCGCCGGCTCCACGGCCGGCGGGATAAAGGTCATCCGCTGGCTGTTGATGTACCGGCAGGGGCTCAGGGAGGTGCAGCGGCTCGTCCACCCCAGCGCCGAAGTGCCGGTCAAACTGGGCTCCAAGGCAGTGCCGCAGCGGGTGGTCGATGCCGTATGGGGGTTTTTTGCCGTCTACGTGGTGGTCTTCAGCGTTCTGCTGCTGATCATGGTAGCCGCCGGACTGGACCAGGTTTCGGCTTTCTCCGCCGTGGCCGCCACGTTGAACAACCTCGGCCCCGGACTCGGCGCAGTGGCGTCCGGCTTCGGGGCAGTGGGCGCGATCGAGAAGTGGGCGGCCGTGTGCGGCATGCTGCTGGGCCGGCTGGAGATATTCCCCCTGCTGGTGTTGATCACGCCCACGTTCTGGCGGCCGTGAACGTGAGTATGGCGCCGCGATTGGAGGCTATACTAGAGCGCGGCGGCGACAGCGCGAGCCTCCGGTATGCCCTGGGCTGCGAATACCTGAAGGCGGGCGATCCCGCCAGGGCCGCCGGGCACCTCAGCAAGGCCGTTCTGCTTGCGCCGGACTATTCGGCGGCGTGGAAGCAACTCGGGCGCGCACAGACCGACGCCGGATTGGAGGATCGAGCCATGGACAGTTACCGGCACGGGATCCGCGTGGCGAACGAGCGCGGCGACATTCAGGCCGCCAGGGAAATGACCGTGTTCCTTAACCGGCTGCGCAAGACTGCCAAAGGACGGCCTGAATGTTGAAACCGAAAGCAGACATTGACATTGAGGCAGACGGTCGGCGCACCGTCTCCTTCCTCCCGACCCGGCCTGCATGCGCTTCGGCTTCCTGACCTCACAAACATGCAGCGCCTGAAATCGAACCTCGAGCGCATCAGCTAAATGCCGGGCTCCGTCATGGCATGGCTGACCGTCCTGATGGTGCTCGGGACATTCGTGATCGTCGTACTGCGCTACGTCTTCGACCTGGGCTGGATCGCGATGCAGGAAAGCATCGTGTGGATGCACGCCGCGGTCTTCATGCTGGGGGCAAGCTATACGCTGAAGCACAACGAACACGTCCGCGTCGACATCTTCTATCGGCGCACGACGGCGGAACGCCGCGCCTGGGTGAACGTCGCGGGAACCGTGGTGTTCCTGCTCCCCCTTGCCGGGTTCGTCGCTGTCACGAGTTGGGACTACGTGTCCACGTCGTGGGCCATCCGCGAGGCATCCAGGGAAGCGGGCGGACTGCCCTTCCCCTTCGTGCCCATCATGAAGAGCCTGATACCCGCCACAGCGGTGCTGCTGATGTTGCAGGGCATCGCCGACCTGATCGGCGCGGTACTGGTGCTCACCCGGGCGGTGAAGCCGGAAGCCGAACCGGGCGGTCCGCCGAGCGAGGCGATCTGATGGAGTGGGTCGCCCTATTGATGTTTGTAGTCGTTGTAGCGGTGCTGCTCGCGGGGTACCCGGTGGCGTTCTCGCTGGGCGGCATCGCGCTCCTGTTTGCGTGGATCGGCATGGCGCTGGGAATCTTCGACGGCGCCTTCCTGGGCACGATGCCCAACCGAATCTACGGGATCATGAGCAACGAGACGCTGATGGCCGTTCCGCTGTTCGTATTCATGGGCGTCACCCTGGAGCGGGCGCAGATTGCCGAGAGTCTGCTCGACAGCCTGAGCCGGCTGTTCGGCACGCTGAGGGGCGGACTGGGGATTTCGGTGACCCTGGTCGGCATGCTGCTGGCGGCGAGCACCGGCATCGTCGGCGCCACTGTCGTGACCATGGGCCTGCTGGCGCTGCCGACGATGCTGCGCCACGGCTACGACCCGGCCGTGGCCACCGGCACGATCTGCGCCTCCGGCACGCTGGGACAGATCATTCCACCCTCCATCATCCTGGTGCTGCTGGGCGACGTGCTCTCCTCCGCCTACAGCCAGGCGCAACTGGACGCCGGCATTTTCTCCCCGGATACCGTGTCCGTGGGGGACCTCTTCGTGGGCGCGCTGATTCCGGGTCTGGGACTCGTGGCGCTCTACATCGTCTACATCATGTCGGTGGCCCTGTTCAGGCCGGCGGCCATGCCGGCGCGCGAGAAGACGGAGAAGGTCGGCTTCGGTGAACTGGCGCTGGCGCTGTTTCCGCCGCTGTTCCTGATCCTGGCGGTGCTGGGCTCCATCATGGGGGGGCTGGCCACGCCCACGGAGGCGGCCGGCGTGGGCGGCGTCGGGGCGTTGCTGCTGGCCCTGGGCAAGGGTCAGTTCTCGCTGGCTCGGCTGATCGACGTGATGAAGAGCACGGTGCGCGTGAGCAGCATGGTGTTCCTGATCCTGATCGGCGCGTCGGTGTTTTCTCTGGTGTTTCGCGGTTACGGCGGCGACCGCCTGGTGCACGAACTGCTGGTCAGCATGCCCGGCGGTGTCGTCACGGCGATGCTCATCGTCATGCTGCTGATGTTCCTGCTGGGCTTCGTGCTGGACTTCATCGAGATCACGTTTGTCGTGGTGCCCATCGTAGGGCCGATTCTCCTGACCCTGGGCGTCGACCCGATCTGGCTGGGCGTCATGATCGCGATCAACCTGCAGACCTCGTTCCTGACGCCGCCGTTCGGGTTCGCGTTGTTCTACCTGCGCGGGGTGGCGCCCGAGAGCCTGGAAACCACGGCCATCTACCGGGGGGTCATTCCCTTCGTGGTCATCCAGTTGGTCGGCTTGGCCATGCTGGCACTGTGGCCGGAATTGGCGACTTGGTTGCCGGAGGTGGTTTACGGCGGGTAGTGGCTCCGTCCTGCGATTCGGGGGGCGCGAGGGCGCGCGCGAATAGCCCTTGCCCGCTCAACTTCGCCCGCCATCCCTGGCG
>VYEH01000302.1:3054-8584 GCA_009843005.1 Pseudomonadota bacterium
GTCCATGGCCCCGCGCCGCGCACACGACGCGGGCAAGGGCTATTCGCGCGCGCCCTCGCTTATTCCCAGCATATGGTGTCAATTTCATGATTGGCTCATCAAATTGATATTGCACTATCGGACGGCGACAATCCCCGTCCATGCTGCGACGCCATGTTTCCGGGATCGCGTTTCTCGCCACCCTCTTCTGCGCCTCAGGGGCGAGCGCCCAGGAGCCCGAGTCCGCTGCCGCACCCCTTGAGGAACTCGTCGTCATTGGCGATCTTGGCAGTCTACCCGACGAGGACGTGCAGTCCGTCTTCGGCTTCGGCAAGTCGCTGTTGTATACGCCCCGATCCGCCTCCACCGTCAGCGAGGAGATGATGGCGCGTTTCGACATGCGGGATATCGACGAGTTGATCGCCGTGGCGCCCGGCAGTTTCACGCAGTCGTTCTTCGGGGTCGCCGGGTCGCTGGATATCCGGGGTACGCCGGGCGAGACCTATTTTCGAGGGGTCAGGCGCCTCGACAACCCCGGCAACTACCCCACCCCCATCGGCGCATCCGATCGCATCGACATCGTTCGCGGGCCGGCCTCGCCCATCTACGGACCCGCCAAGATCGGCGGGTACCTTAACTTCAATCCCAAGTCCGCCAGGGTCGAGGAGACCGGCGGCTTCATCGACGAGACCACGGGTGCGGTGAGCCTGGGCGCCGGGAGTTGGGACAAGCGGATTCTTGCCGCCGAAGTCGGCGGTCCGGGGCGACTGGGCAACCGGGCCTTCGGTTACTACCTCTACTCCGAGTTCGAGGATTCCGGCAGCTACTACCGCAACAGCGGCCTCGATCAGACGCTGCTGCAAGCATCGTTCGACGCTGACGCAGGCGAGCGCCTTCACCTGGAGTTCGGCGGCATGTACCACGACTATGCGGGGAACGAGAACGCCGGCTGGAATCGCCTGACCCAGGATCTGGTGGACCATGGCATCTACGTCACCGGCCAGCCGCTGCCGCTGGATACGGATGGCGACGGGCTGATTTCCCACCAGGAGTTCGATGTGGACGGCGACGGCTTCACCGATCTGAACCCGTTTGCCGCCGGACTGGTTCCGGGCGGTCCCGGAAGCCTCGTACCCGGCGATTCGGTGGACGGCGTATGCACCGTAGGCACCACGAGCGTATTCGGCTGCAGACCGGAGTTGATGCGCCTGGTCAATGTCGGGCAGGCCGTACTCGACGGCAGCCAGGTTTTGGTCGGGCCGGACGACTTCCACGCAACCGATGTGCTCACGCTCTACTTCGATGTCACCCGGCGCCCGGTTGACAGCGGCTGGGAATGGACGAACCAGTTGTTCTACGAGGCTTATGACAACCTCAATCAGGTCGCTTACGGGTTCTCCCAGTTTCACGACACCTGGGTGATTGAGGACAGGCTCGTGGCGGCCAATTCCTGGCGGGCGGGCAGCGCAGCAGTTTCCGTGCAACTATCACCGTCACTGCGCTACACGAACTTTGAACACGGCGACGATTACACGAACGAGTATTTCGACCGGCGCGACCTGACCCGCCCTGCCGGCCCTCTGGATACGCGGCTGCTGGCCACGCAGATCGACGACGACTACACCGAGTACTACATCGGAGACTACCTGGACCTTGGCCTGGCCGCGCTGGCCGACGTGACCTGGGACAACGGGTTCAACGTCCTGGCGGGGGTTCGCTACGACACGATCGACATGGAAAGCCTCCAGCCTGTGGAGAAGCTCCTGCTGGCCAGCGCCAACAACTTCTGCGCGCCGCCGGACCGTTCCTGCGTTCGGACTGAAGCGTCGGACCGCTTCGATGGCCTGTCATGGACGCTCAGCGTCAGCTACGACAGCCGCCCCGGACTTATTCCCTATGCAACCGTGTCCAGGCAATCCACGGTCATTGCAGGACAGGCCGCCGAAATCACCACGGACAACATCGCAAGCGGCGGCGCATTCGATGTCTCCAGGCTCCACGAAATCGGCCTCAAGGGCAGCCTGCTGAACAACTCCCTGTACGTCGCCTTGTCCCTCTACGAGCAGCAGCGAACGGACTTCTCGGCCCAGGCCACCGTCACCAACCAGGCATCTCAGACCGAGGGCGCGGAATTCGAGATGCGCTGGGTCGTCAGCGAGGAGTTGCTCTTCACCCTGGGCTACTCGGACATGGAGGTGATCAACCTGAACACCCTGGAGGCGGGCGCCCGCTACAGCTTCATCGGCGCCGACGACGTCCCCGGCATTCCTCCGGAGTCCATTTACGGAGGCGCCCTGGCCGGCTCGGTGATCCGGCCCGGCCCGAGCGGCGCCCGTCGAGCCGGCGTACCGCGCAACATTGCCTCGGTGACAGCCACCTACGACTTAGGCAACGGCATCGCCATCAGCGGCAGCGCCGTGGACGTGGACGCCGTCCATTCGGGTTTCTCCAATTCCGTGACATTGCCGGCGTATACGCTTGTCAATGCAAGCGTTGTCTTCGAGAAAGGCAACTGGACAGTCAGCGCGGCGGCCAAGAACCTCACCGACGAACGCTATTTCAGGGCGAACTTCCCGAATCTCTTCGGCGGCGTGGTCGTCCTGCCGGAACTGCCGCGCAACTACCAGGCTCGTGTGCGGTACCGCTGGTAGCCGGGCAGACCCGAATCAGATATCGTGCCTGATCGATTCGATTATGCGCGAAGAAACTCCACAGATTGGCAAGAAATGGACCTCGAATCGCACGAACTGCTGAAGTACGGTGGACGCATCGCTATGGTAAGGTGCGGACAATGAAAAAAGGGGTCCCCGAATTGAAGTCGGACACATGGGCGATCATCACCGCGTTTGGCGGGTGGTCGGCGGTCATCGTGACGGTCATGCTCGCGCTGCATTCCGCCACCAACGCGCGCATCGACGCACAGGGCGCCCGGATCGACATGCTTCACGACACTATGAGGAACGAGCACACCCTGATTCTCGAGTCCATCGCCGGAGTCGCGCAGCGCGTTTCCTACATCGAGGGACATCTCGGGATCGGCCGCGCGGCGATTCCTGAATCTGCCGTTCCACCATAGGGGGTTGCGCCAGACCGCGCATGCACGGTGCGGGTAGCTCCTGGAAGAGGGCTTGTCGCTCTTCCGGGGACCGAGATTTCCTACGGTGCAGACTCCTGGTCTTCCCAATCGACGACACAGTCATACGGCGGTATGTCTCTGCCGGGCGCCCAGTATCGATTGTCGTGGACCGTGAACGGTCGAGTGAAGTTTACGGCATCGAAGACGGTTAACGAATACTCCAGGTCGTTTCCGTCTTCGGATGGCGTGAATCTCTCCAGTATGATGGCCTGGTCCGACTGCGGAAGACCGAACTCCGACCAATAGGGAAAGTCGATATGCGTCGTGGTGACGACCAGGGTCTCGCCCGCCCAGCGGCCCGTCGAGTAACCGACGCTCGACGGTTCCGGCTCCGGACTCGTCGCCGTATCCATGTAGATGGTTCGTCGACCGTTGTATTCCCATGACTCGAACGTAATTCGGTCGCCCTCGTCGGCTATCCTTATCGGGACCGGGTCAAACATGTAATCCGGCATGCCTTGCCTGCATTCTGATACTTCAGCGTTGTCCTCCACTGGGTCGTAGAGCGCGTTGAGTTCGCGGCCGCGTTCGTTCAGCCAATCCCTTGAATCAGCCAAGGCATCCTGTTCGGGGCCTCTGCCCGGCGTCTTCGTCCAGGTGCGGAAAATGCTGTGCGCCGTGCGCCTTTCCTCTGCCTCCAGTGCGGGATCGACCGGCGGGCCCGTTCGGGTGACCGTCTCGTTCGACCAGCGAAGATCACGGTTACCTTGCACGAATTCCACGCCGCTTGGCAACATCACGTGAATTGCGCCTATGGAATGGGTCCCCCGCCTGGAAAGAAAACCGGCGATTCTGACCCTTCCGAAAAAATCTTCCTCGACGAGACCTCTCTGGTCCATGCCCCCGGGACCGGGGCCCAGCTCAACCTCCCAAACGGTCTCTTCGCCGGCATCGTCCACCACTGTCATCCTGCCTCGAACATGTGGATTGCGCCAGAGGACTTCCGTCATCTCGCCTTCCATTTCGATGAGATTGTCAGAGTGATACAGGACGGGGTTTGTGATCGCGCCGTGATGCGCCAGGAGCACGGGAGAGACCAGCGCGCAAACCAGACAGAAAAGTTTGTTGGCCATGTTCATCATCTTTTCGTTCCTCGGAGGGCGTGCGCTGATCCGTAACGGTCAGGTTGTTCCGGCACTAGTCGTCCCACCCGGCAGCACAATTGAACGGCGGAATCTCTATACCCGGCGCCCAGCGCCGCTGATGCTCCAGGGTAATGGGCGCCGTGAACATGATGGGGTCGGTCGCCGTCAGCGAATAGCTCAACTCCGTGTGGTCGTCCGACAGCTCGAAGCGCTCCAGGTACTCGACCTGCTGCGACTGCGGCGTGCCGTACGGATCCAGGTATGGCCAGTCCAGATGCGTCGTGGTGACAACAAGGGTGTTGCCTTCCCAACGGCCGACGGAGAAACCGAGCGGCGTATGTTCCTGCGACTCGGGCTCCGCGTTTTCGCCAAGATGGATCGTTCGGCGTATGTCGTACTCCTCCAGAATGATGGTGATGCGATCGCCCTCGTCAACAACCTCCATCGGATTGGGATCGAACATCGTCGCCGCCACGCCCGATCGGCATGCGAGTTCCGGGTTGTCTCTGGGCGCGTCGAATTCGGCGGCGAGCTCGCGTCCGCGCTCGGTCAGCAGATCCGCGTAGCTTTCGGCCCGAGGGCGAGGTCCGAGCCGCCTGCTCCACATCCGGAATATGCTGTTCGCCGTTTCTCGCTCTGCTGCGGCTCTGACAGGGTCCGGCTCCTGTAGCACGATCCTGACGCCTGTGTCCGACCACAGCGGTTCCCTGTTGTTCGCATGGTACTCCCGGCCGCTGGGCAGCAGGAGGTTAAGCACGCCGAGCGAATCCGGATTTCGTTTGGACCTGAAACCGGCCACTCTTACCTGCCCGAGCAAATCTTCCTCGGAAACACCCATGCGCCCGAACTCGACCGGTCCGGGCTGGGTTTCAATCTCCCACACGGTTTCCTCACCGTTATCGTCCACCACGCTCAGGTGGGCTCGAGCATGCGGATTTCGCCACAAGACCTCGGTGATCTCGCCCTCGAGTTCGATCAATTCGTCGGAATCGTAAAGCGCGCTGTTCGCCAGACTACCGTGGTGGGCATGACCCAGTGATGAGAAGATCAAGGGGAGCCATAGAATTGTCGCTCCCCTGTATTGCGGTGAACTCTGCATGACGCGCTCTCCGTGTTGATTGCAGCAGTCCCCAAGCGCTGCAGCCTTGGGTAGTGTGCCACTTCCAGTCTGTACCGTCACTCCGCGACAGATTGTACGGCAGGCGTCGGAACTGGCGACCTGGCTGCCGGAGTTGGTTTACGGGGGATGGGCGCCTTGCTGATGAGCCGCGAGGGTGCATGCGGACAGCCCTTTCGGGCGTCGTGGGCGACGAGCGGGCCAGGGATGGCC
>VYEH01000463.1:0-4028 GCA_009843005.1 Pseudomonadota bacterium
GATGTGGGCGGCGCAATACTTCGACTTCAGTGAACCCAGGCTATGGTTGACCTCCGGCAGCATGGGCACCATGGGATTCGGTCTGCCCGCGGCGATCGGCGCCCAGTTCGGCCGGTCCGGCCGGCTGGTGATCGACGTGGACGGCGATGCCAGCATCCGCATGAACCTGGGCGAACTGGAGACCGTGACCACGTACGGACTGCCCATCAAGGTCCTGGTTCTGAACAACTACGGCGACGGCATGGTCATGCAATGGCAGCGGCTGTTCTTCAGGGGCCGCCTGTCCGCCAGCGACAAGTCGCTGCGCAAGAAGAACTTCGTCAGGGCCGCACAGGCCGATGGTTTCGAATACGCGGAGAAACTGGATCGCAAGGCAGACGTGCCTCGCGTATTGAGGGAATTCCTGGAGTTCGAAGGAGCGGCCTTTCTCGAGGTGATCATCGATCCGGAAGCAGGCGTCTACCCCATGGTCCCGCCGGGCATGTCCTACCGGGACATGCTGACGGGCGATTTCATTCCCAACCGCTACGAGGGACGCGAAGCGGCCGAACCGGACGAGTCGGAGCTGTTCTGAGAGTTGCGCCGCAAATCTTGCTAAAACGGGCAGAAAGTCGTGTCATTTTACGGTAGGTAATGCCGTAAAGTATCCACTGGCCCCTGCCCGGAGACAACGCCATTTCCGCCGCGACATACGATTCCCTCGCCGCCGCCCGCGCCCTGAAGGCCGCCGGCATCGACGCTGACCAGGCGGAGGCGATCGCTGCTCAGCTTCGCGCCGCCGCCGAAGCGGATCGGGGCGAACTTGTCACCCGCGGGGAATTTTACCGGGCACTCTGGATTCAGGGCGCCGGCATCGTAGCCATTCTGGGCGCCTTGCGATTCCTGCCGATCTGATCCGGTACCTGTCCGGCGGCCTTGGGAGCGGTCAGCGTGCGCCTACCACCCGGCGTACGGCGGCGGTCAGCACACTCAGGTCATCGGGCTCGATGACCAGGGCCGGCATGAGGTAGACCACGTTTCCGAACGGCCGCACCCAGACGCCTTCCTCAACGAACCGCTCGCGCAACCGGCCCAAATCGGGTCGACCCTTGAGTTCGACCACGCCGATAGCGCCCATTACGCGAACGTCCGCGACCCCGGGCATCCCGGCGCAGTCCGCGAGTTCGTGCCTGAGTTGCGCCTCGATAGCCGACACCTGGACCAATCGCGGCTCCGTCTCGAACAGGTCCAGCGAGGCGTTGGCGGCGGCGCAACCCAGCGGGTTGCCGCAGTAGGTCGGCCCGTGCATCAGCGCGTGCTCGGGGGAATCGGACAGGAACGTTTCGTAAACCGCATCCGTCGCAACGGTGGCCGCCAGCGGAATCGTGCCACCTGTCAGCGCCTTGGAAAGCGTCACGATATCCGGCGTCACGCCGGCCTGTTTGCAGGCGAACATCGTTCCGGTGCGGCCGAAGCCCGTGGCGATCTCGTCCAGGATCAGCAGCAGATCGTGTCGGCGGGCGAGGACCGCAACCGTGGCGAGCACATGAGGCGCATGGAACTTCATACCCGCCGCTGCCTGGACGAGCGGCTCCACGATCACCGCGGCGAGTTGCCCCGCATGGCGGTCCAGAGTTCGGCCAAGGGCGGCAGCCTCATCCGGGGTGCGCGGCAGGTCGACGATGACCTGGTCCGCCAGGGCGCCGCTGAACAGCCGGTGCATACCGTCCTCGGGATCGCACACCGACATGGCCGCGAACGTATCGCCGTGGTAGGCGTCACGGAAGCTCAGGAACCGGGTTCGCCCAGATACACCCTGATTGATCCAGTACTGCAGCGCCATTTTCATCCCGATCTCGACGGATACGGATCCCGATTCGGAATAGAAGACGCGATTCAATGGGCCAGGCAGCAATTTGGTCAGCCGTTCCGTGAGCGTGATGACCGGATCGTGCACCAATCCCCCGAGCATGACGTGGGGCATGGTCTCAAGCTGGCGGCTGACCGTATCGCGGATATGCGGGTGGTTGTATCCATGGCAGGCGGTCCACCAGGAAGCCGTTCCGTCGATCAGGCAGCGCCCGTCCTTGAGGTAGATCCGCACGCCCTCGGTGCGTGTTGCGAGCAAAGGGGACGGAGCCGTCTGCATTTGACTGTAGGGCAGCCAGAGTCGGTCACCGGTCATGCCCGGAGTATTTGCTGCGCTCTGGGCTGATTCATGTTTTCGCGACGCCAACACGATCCGTCTGGGTTAACGGGAGAGTTTGTCGACCAGCCAATCCGCGAGTTGAGGGATCGCGACAGGCCAGTATTCCACGGCACAGTGGTCGCCGCGGCCGAGCAGCCACAAGTCCGATTCCACGGCCGATTCGTACGTCAGCATCAAGTCCGAAACCGGCGCCAATCCGTCGCGGGTGCCATTGGCGACGAGCAGCGGGGTCGTGATCGTCCTGCCCTGCCCCAACACGCCCGAGCCCAGCAGGGAGAATTTCTCCAGGGATGACTGGATCGCTTCGGGCGTCGCTTCGATTTGAAGGTGCCGCGCAAGATTGATCAGGGTCATTCTTTCCGGGCCATCCAGTGCCTGCCTGTAAAAGTCGACCGGAGCCGAAAACGCATCGTGAACGGGCGCGCAGAATGCGCCTGCGGCCTTGACCCGGGGATCGTTCCTGGCGGCAACCCGAACCGCGAAATTTCCTCCCCAGCTGACGCCCACAACTCCGACCTGGTCCACTGAAAATTCCCCGGTGGAATGGAAATGCTCCAGGAGCGCGATGTGCGCGTCGTCCGAGTTCGGTTCGCTGGGCCACGCCTTGCTCTCCCCGAATCCGGGCAGATCGAAAGTCACAACGGCCAGACCAGCCGAGTTCAGGGCGCTGACCGGGCGATGGTGGTTGGCCTTGTACTGGTCCGAGCCACCGGTCCAGATGATCAGCGGCGGCCTTTCGACACCTGCCGGCCGATGCACATAGGTGACGAGGTGGCTGTCCCTGTAAGGCACGTCGACCACTTCCAGGGGAGCATCGAAGTATCCACCGGCCTTCTGGTATACCCTGAGTTGCCTCGCGTAAGCGTCTTGCTCCTCGGGCGTGTAATTGCCCGGGAACCATGCCAGAGCATAGTAGACATTGGCTTGCAGGTAGGCATCGCGCGCACCGGCGCCCTGTCCGCTGGCGGCAAGTCGGTCGCCGACCCCCTCGTAATACTCGCCGATCGTGCGCCACTCGCGGACCCAGGAACCCGGCCCGTCTCCCTCCCGGATGGAAATTTTCAGCAGGGTCGCACGCAGAACTTCTTCGTCGGCGCCATGATAGACAAACGCCGATATGCGGCGTTCCGGGAACACCAACCTGCCATCTTCGAAGTGCTGCGCGAAGCCAGCCGAAACGGGCATCAACGCAGCGGTGCAAACGGCATAACCGATCAACACGAAATGAGATCGAATGGTGTTCAAAAGGTACTTCATGGCAACGGGTAGCCTCTCATGACGCAGGACGGCGTATGGTACTACCATGGCGACCTCATGACGCGAGATTGTTGCGGACAGTCCCGTATATACTCCCGCCCCGTTGCCGATGCCCGTTTGCCATGACCACGATCACCTGCTTCAAGGCCTACGACGTTCGCGGACGCGTCCCGGAGGAACTGAACGAGGACGTGGTCTACCGGATCGGGCGCGGCTACGCCGAATTCCTGCGGCCCCGGACGGTGGCGGTCAGCCGGGACATCCGCCTGTCGAGCGACGCTCTGGCCGATGTGCTGATCGGCAGCCTGCTCGACGCCGGAGTGAACGTGGTGGACATCGGCGTGGGCGGAACCGAAATGGTCTACTACGCCACCTTCTCCCGCGAGCTCGACGGCGGCATCATGGTGACAGCGAGCCACAATCCGCCGAACTACAACGGCATGAAGTTCGTCCGGGAAGGCGCGCGGCCCATCAGCGCGGATACCGGGCTGGGGGACATCCGCGCATTGGCCGAGCGCGGCGGATTCGCCGATGCGTCTGCCCCGGGAGGCTTGCAGAAGGTCGACTTGCACGCCGACTACAT
>VYEH01000463.1:4038-8555 GCA_009843005.1 Pseudomonadota bacterium
GACTACATCGATCATCTGCTCACCTACGTCGATCCCGCCAGACTGCGCCCCCTCAGGATCGTGGTCAACGCCGGCAACGGCGGCGCCGGACCCATCGTCGACCGATTGGAGCCGTACCTGCCGTTCGAATTCATCAAAGTTCACCACCGGCCCGACGGGACCTTCCCCAACGGCGTTCCCAACCCCATGCTGGAGGAGAACCGGCGGGTGACCGCCGAGACGGTGACCGCCGAGCGCGCCGACGCCGGTATCGCCTGGGACGGCGACTTCGACCGCTGCTTCTTCTTCGACGAGAACGGCCGGTTCATCGATGGCTACTACGTCGTCGGACTACTGGCGCAGTCGTTCCTGGCCCGGTCGCCCGGAGCCCGGATCGTCCATGACCCGAGGCTGACCTGGAATACGCTGGAAGTGGTGGAGAAGTGCGGCGGCGATGCGGTCCAGAGCGTATCAGGACACGCCTTCATGAAGCAGGCGATGCGCGACGCCGACGCAGCGTACGGCGGGGAGATGAGCGCCCACCATTACTTTCGCTCCTTTGCCTATGCCGACAGCGGCATGATCCCCTGGCTGCTCGTCACCCAACTCATGAGCGAGCGCGGCTTACCGTTGTCGGCCCTGGTGGACGAGCGCATGGAACGCTTTCCGGCCAGCGGCGAGATCAACCGGACCGTGGACGACGCCGCTGAAGTGCTGGCGCGGATCGAACGCATCTATGCGGGTCAGGCCGAACGCGTCGAGCATGTGGACGGCCTGAGCATGGAATTCTCCCGCTGGCGCTTCAACCTGCGCGCGTCCAATACGGAACCGCTGTTGCGGCTCAACGTGGAAAGCCGCGGCGACGCGGCGCTGATGCAGGCGCGCACGGTCGAACTTTTGGAGCATATCTCGAGGTGATTAGCGGCTCGCGTTGTGCTTCGTGGATCGTCCGTGCAGGAAAAACGATGAACGATGCCTTTCGGCCCCCACCATGTGTGCCGCAAAGTTCATCAAGTGTATACTACTTGTATACGATCCGGCCTAAATGAAGATTCGGCACAAGGGACTGCGGGCGTTGTACGAGCGCGACGATGCCAGACACCTGCCGCCGGAGCAGGTCGAGCGTATTCGAGAGATCCTCACCGCGCTCGACGATGCGGTGCGGCCGGGAAACATGGACCTGCCTGGCTACCGCCTGCAACCATTGCGAGGCAACATGGCGGGCTGCGGGAGAGTCGCGGTGTCCCGTAACTTCCGGATCGTGTTCCGGTTCCGGGATGGCCAGGCGGCGGATGTCGACTTCCTGGACTACCACTAGCAGAGACGAAACAAGATGGAAAAAATGAAAAACCCGGCGCATCCGGGTCGGCTTGTCGCCAGCGCCATCGAGAGCGAAGGATGGACCGTCACCCGAGCGGCGGAACGTCTGGGCGTGACCCGCGCGTTCCTATCGCGCCTCATCCACGGCCACTCCGGCGTCACCGCCGCGATGGCGGTCCGCCTCGAGTCCATGGGATGGTCCGACGCCGAGCACTGGATGCGGATGCAGGCAAGCTACGACCTGGCACGGGAACGCGGTCGCACCGCAGCCTGATGGCTGGGCGGGAATCCTCGGGATGCACCGGGGATTGAAAGCAAAGGGGCGCCTTATCCATGCGCGGGGGACCAAATCGAACGACCGGTAGCGTGCTCGGAATCGATGTCGGGTGGTCGACAGGCAGACAGTCGAGCGCCGTCTGTCGACTATCCTGGCGTCGCCGAGAAATCAAGTGGGAGACCCGTCGATTTCGCGCGATCGAAAAAGAGCGCAGGAGTGCAATTCTGGGTGTCGCTGACGGTCACGCACTATCGGCCGTGGCGATCGACGGCCCGCTCGCGTCAGGCTTCGGATTGATTGGTCGCTACCGGAGCGCGGAACGCTTGCTTGGCCGGGGAGACATTCAAGGGCGCATCGGCAAACCCGGGCAATCGAGTTCGCCCAATGGCAGGAAGCTGAACGAGCAGGCCAATCTGACCGCCCGGCTCATGAAGGCCACGAAGTCTTGCTGTATAGAGGAGGCGACGCACTCTGTCCGAATCGACCCAAGTGCCATCGTGGAGGCTTTTCCGACCACTTTTCTGGGAGTGCTGATTGACCGTCCGGAGGAGGCTCCGAATCCCCGAAGTAATAAATCGGATCGTTACTATGCGCATCTGACGAAGGATAGGCATCTTGACCGATTCCTTGAGTCCCTTCTGCCTGGCCGAACACTGACGAAAGCGTTGTCCACGATCACGAACCACGATGATCGAGCGGCGATGGTCTGTGCGCTCACGGCGCTCTGCGTGGCCATGGGCGATTACACTGCTGTCGGCGACTCGCGCTACGGCTGGATCATATTGCCCCCAAGGCGCAGATACGCCGATTGGGCCTGGAGAGCCATTTGCCGGAACGAGAGGCGCGAGACGGAAGAAGAAGCGCCGGGAGAACTCCGAACCCAGGCGCCGGCAGACTTTAGCGGCGTAGGGAGCTTGAAAAATTTCTCCCGCTCAAAGCTGCAACGACTGAGGGAAGGTCACCTGATGCGGACCATGATCGCCACGGAGCGGCGTCCCCGGGCCAGAACCCGTCAGCAATCCGACGAATTGATCTCCTTCGCCTGCAACGACTACCTGGGACTGTCGCATCATCCAGCTGTGGTCGCAGCCAGCCGAGAAGCCACGGAGAAGTACGGCACAGGCGCGGGTGCATCTCGCCTGATTACCGGCAACAACCCGCTCTACGCAGGTCTTGAGACAGCGCTGGCGGAAATCAAGAACACGGAAGATGCGGTCGTTTTCGGCAGCGGATACCTGGCGAACATCGGTGTGGTTCCCACGCTGGCAGCGAGGCAGGACCTGATCCTCATGGACGAGCTGTGCCATGCGTGCCTGCACGCCGGGGCAACCCTGGCGCGCTGTCGGACCATCCGCTACCGCCACCTGGACCTCGCGGAGCTTTCCGGCCTGCTGCGCGAACTCAGACCGACTCACCGCCATTGCCTGGTGCTCACCGATGGCGTCTTCAGCATGGACGGCGACCGTGCGCCGGTGGATGACCTTCTCGGGATATGCCAGAAGCACGATGCGTGGCTGATGACCGACGACGCCCACGGGCTGGGTGTCATCGAGAACGGCTGCGGCTCCGGATTCGTCGGCGGCCGTGCCGTGCCGATACCGCTGCAGATGGGTACGTTGTCCAAGGCCGTCGGCGCCTATGGCGGGTACCTGTGCACGAACGCTGACGTGGCGGAACTGATCCGCAACCGCGCCAGAAGCCTGCAATACGCCACCGGCCTGCCTCCGGGCACGCTGGCAGCGGCGACTGCCGCGCTCGACCTGATTGCGACGGACAGGGACCTGGTTCGCAAACCGCTCGAGCGGGCACGCCGTTTCGCCCACCGGCTGGGGCTCGCGGCCCCCGAAAGCCCGATCGTGCCGATCGTTCTGGGCGATGCCCGACGCACCATGCAGGTGGCGGAGGCGTTGCGGAGAAGAGGTTATCTCGTCGGAGCCATTCGACCGCCCACGGTACCGGACGGCACGGCACGACTGCGTCTGACGTTCTCTGCCGTTCACGCCGAAGAAGATGTCGACCGCCTGGCCACGGCGGTGGAGGAGGTCTTGCCCGGCCGATGAGCACGATATTCGTCACCGCATCAGGAACGGAAATCGGCAAGACCTTCGTCACCTGCGCCCTGATCCAACAATTACGCCAGCAAGGCTACAGCGTCCGCGCACTGAAACCCGTTGCCACGGGTGTGACGAGCGACACCCTGAACACCAGCGACAGCGGAATGTTGCTGAGCGCGTTGGGGCGGCCCATCGATGCCGGGCAGATCGCCAGCGTGTCACCCTGGAGATTCAGGGAGCCTCTCTCGCCGGACATGGCGGCCGAACGCGAAGGCCGCGCCATACCGTTCGACGAACTCGTTGCGTTCTGCCGAGAAGACGCAAGGGAAGATGTCACTCTGATCGAAGGGATCGGCGGGGTCATGGTGCCGCTGGACCCCCACCAAACCGTACTGGACTGGATCGAGGCGCTCAGGGCGCCCGCGTTGCTGGTCACGGGCAGCTATCTGGGCACCTTGAGCCATACGTTGACCGCGGCCGGCATGCTGCGGGCGCGAAGCGTGGAACTCGCGGGCATCGTCGTCAACGAGTCCGAAGCGCAACCCGTCGAACCCGAGGAAACCGCGGATGTGATCTCGCGGTTTGCGGCGGATGTGCCAGTCCGGGTGGTTGGGCGCCTTGACGCGCCGGAAAGCGCTCCGGATCTACTGCCGCTGCTCGATCCGTATCTTCCGCACTCCCGGCGCCCCGCCCCATAAGTTCCTGCCGCTTCGGAGCGAGCCGGACAACGGAAAAAAAGGGGCGCCGAAGAAACCGGCACCCCCAGCCAGGCCGCAACTCTCACTGGTCGGTTGCCGCTGCTATCGATTGGCGCGTCACGCGCGCATCGTCATCCCTGGGTATGACCGTGAGTTGAACGCGACGTTCCATGGCGAGCCCGTCGAGAT
>VYEH01000026.1:0-7768 GCA_009843005.1 Pseudomonadota bacterium
CAGGAGTAACTGAAGTCCGCTCAGGCGCCCGGCGGCTCCGAACGCAAGATCGCGGCGCGGGCTTCATCCGCGGACTCGTGAATGTCGAGCATCTGATCGAACCCCACCACCTCGAACGTGCGCCGGACGGACCTGACAAGCCCGAACAACGCGAAACGACCCCCATGCTCCGCGCTGCGCCGGGCGAACGTCAGAATTTCTCTCAACCCGGCCGAATTGATGTACGTCATGCCCGTGCAGTCGAGCAACACCGGCTCGGCCCACCGATCACCGACCTCGGCACTGATCCAATCCGAAAACACTTCGGTGCGAGGCAGCAGGACGCGCCCGAACACCGACACGACCATCACGCCCTCGCGAGCCCGGCTGGTCACTTTTATGACTGTAGCCCTCCGTGACGGGCCGCTTCCTACGCTCGGCAGCCCGAAACCTTGACGATTCCCTTTTCCGTTGACATCAATTTAGTTGGTACCGGTCGCTGGCACCAACAACGTTTTCTTGCAGGTCCGATAAGTTTTTCCAATCCCGGTGGCAACGAATTCGCACCGATATTGATTGCGGGTGCACTCGCTCACGCGCCCGGCGTAAGGCTTCACGTCGAGCGGGCGACAGAGTCGCTGATCGAGCCTGCTGCGACGCGGGCTCGTCAGAGCCGGGGCGGCAGGGGAACCTCGCTCAGGGTATCGAGCACGCCATTGATGCATTGAGCTCGGGCTCCCGCCCTGAGCTGCTCCGTCAAGTCGTCGACTCTGTCTTCACCGAACACGGCTAGCTGGACGGCCAGGACAATCGCCTGAAGATAAGCCCGCTCGAGGAACCTCGCTTCGTAAGAGTAGAGGCTCGTGTCCACAAGACCCCGGCCCCGCTCGGCGTAGGCGTCCAGATCGGCCAATCCCGTTTCGATGTCGGGAGCCGCTGCCCGCGCCCACTGGAAAAGCAGGTCCCACTTGTGGATGACCGCGTCGCAGTAGTCTTCTGCGGCTGCTGCGTCCGCGGGCTGTGGCTGCTGCGCAGGTGCGGACAGCGCCCACAAAAGACTCACCAGCAGGATCCCGTGCCTCATATCTACCCCTGATGTTGGCAGATGACGAGTTTACCCTTACAGGCACGGCGTTGCCGGTATCGAGATTCCAGCCGCACCGGATCGTCATCGGGTATCGTGTGACGGCACGCGTTTCACGGGTCGCCGCCAGACAAGCTTCCTCTCACAACCGCTTCATCAAGTCGTACAATGAATTGTACCTATCGGAGACGGGACAATTGCGCTCGAAGCGAAGTGCCAGGGCAAAAAACAACGCAATAACAGGATGATTTCAATGGAAAAAAGACTGAACGACCTCGTCGCAAGACTTTCGAACGGTCAGCTGGACAGACGTGAATTCCTGACACGCATGGCCTTGATTCCCGGCGGCGTTGCCGCCGCTGCCGCTGTTCTGCCGATGCTGCCTGCTGAAACTGCGCACGCCCAATTCGGCCCGCCGCCGTTCTCGCCGGCTGAGGGCGAACGGCGTCATGCACGCATACGCGCAATGATGGCCGATAAAGGTCTCGACTGCATGATCATCCCCCATCGTGCGGGCGATGGCGTCAACCTGCTGCAGTACGCCAACTACGTTTCGGGCGGTGGATTCTTCATATTTGGCGATGGCGCCGTCGTCTTTCCGCTGGAAGGCGATCCAATCGCGGTCGCCAATCGCTTTCCATCGCCCTGGATCAGCCGCTCGAAACCGGTTGTCTTCGAAGACGGGGTGCAGGTGCCCATGGGTCATCAGATCGTCGAGGCCGTCGAAGAGCTCGGCTTGGAGAACAGCACCATCGGTGTTGTGGGCACGGTCACGGGCAGTGAAGGTCTGAATGAATTCATCAATGACGGCCTCGTGACCTACTCGACCTGGGCGGCCGTGGTTGCAGGCCTGCCGAACGCCGAATTCGTCGACATATCCGGCGACTTTGGTGTGCTGATGGCGGTCAAAAGCGAGGAAGAGATCACCGCGTGCGTCAATGCGGCGCTGATCGGCGAAGGTCTGCACGAGATGATGATCGAGACGACGCATGTCGGCATGGACACCGGCGAGTTGCGCGAAAACGTGGCGCTGCACTTGCTGCGCAACGGCGCAACAGCGGACGTACAGGCCGCTTTTTTTCCGCCGGGTCCGATTCCCGACGGCTATGTTTTCAATTCCGAGTACGGAATCATCCACGATGGCGGATATTGCCAGGTCACGCTTTGCATGGTCGTAGGCGCGATGAGCGCCCGGATGGAGGCGCTGACCGAGGTGGCCCACGAACTGATGGACTACGGCGCCGAGCACTTGCGCGCCGGCAAGCGTTTCGGGGACCTCATGGAAGAGATGGAAGGCATCAGCAGGCGATCGGGCTACTGGCACCGGGTGCCCCATATTCACGGCCTGTTGCCAATGATCCTCGTCGGCCCCGTCTTCCCCGCGGAGAACGCGCCGGGATCACGAACGCTCGGCGCCGATGTCGAGGTTCAGGAAGGCATGCTCTTCAGCTTCGAACCTGGCGCGAACGAGGGACGTATGGCGTCGGCAAAGGTTGGCGCAACGGCGGTCGTTACCGCCGATGGCCTGGACATATTCAACACGATCGGCACGCGCGTGCAGCAGGTTCAATAATATGAATTGGCTGAAGCTCTTGCTGTTCTTGATGCTTGCTACCGACGTTAGCCATACCCTGGCGCAGGACCGGCCACCCAACTTCCTGGTGCTCATCGGTGACGACATGGGTGTGGAGACGCTGTCCTCCTATGGAATCGGAACGCCGACAGCCATCACGCCTAACCTGGATCAACTGGCCGAGGATGGCGTGCTGTTCGAAAACTTCTGGACCGAACCCATCTGTTCGCCCTCTCGCGCCGACATCCTGACAGGCCGTTACCCGTTTCGACATGGCGTACCGGGTCCACTTTTTTCATTCTGGGGGCGGATGGGTGTTCCACAGCCGGAAAGACCCGCCTCGGCACACAAGGAAGCGCTGTTCAGTCCCCTGGGGCCCGTTGAGGAACTGCCGGATGCCATGCCCGAAGAATACACACCGGGACTGCTGAACTCCGAGCTGCTGATACCGGAATTGCTAAAGCTTCTCCCCACGCCCTATGCCACCGGGGCGGTGGGGAAATGGCACCTGTCCACCCCGTTCAATGAAAACTGGCTGGATCATCCCAATGCGAACGGGTTCGATAATTTTGCAGGCCCATTGACGGGGATCGCGCACAGCTATTTTGCCTGGCTGCACGTTGAAAACGGCGAGGTCCGGCAGGAGTCAGGGTACGTCGACACCACAAACTCGGAAAATGCCATCCGGTTTATTCATGAACAGGGAGATAATCCCTGGTTTGCCTGGGTCGCATTCTACAATCCTCACACGAATGTGCACCTGCCGCCGACAGAGCTGCTGAACAGCGAGGCCAGGGCGCTTGACCCGAACGCGGTCAGTACCGAAAACACGCAACCTTATTTCCTCGCCCAGATTGAGGCCCTGGACACCCTGGTCGGCCGCATCATGGCAGCTATACCGGAAGAAGTGATCGACAACACCTATGTCATCTTTCTGGGAGACAACGGTACCGACAGATGGTCCGGACCACCCGCCCCCATTGACCCGCAACGAGTCAAGATGACCACCTATGAGGGTGGAGTGCGGGTTCCGTTGATCATCAGGGGACCCGAAATCGAGGCAGGAGCACGTATTCCCTACATGGCCCACGCAGTCGATCTTTTCGCAACGATCCTGGAGCTGGCTGCGGGAGATGACGAGAGTGTCGTGCCCGCGGACCGCCCGATCGACTCGGTGAGTCTCGTGCCTTACCTGCTGGAAGGCGCCGATGAAGAACTCCGGGAATGGAACTACAGCAGTGTCCTGATGGGCGAATTGAGTAACTCCCGTACTCTGCGCAATAGCGAATACAAGTTGATCATCGACAACGGGACGGAAGAGCTTTATCACATTGCAGAGGACCCGGCCGAGCTCAACCCTCTGGACCTGGAGAACCTTGCGGAGCCGGAACGAAGCCATTACCAGGCATTGAAAGCGCAACTGGAAGTATTGAACTGATGGATTCGGCGGGCTTTACTCTGCCCAGGCCGACCGCAACCCTCGACCTCGCGATGGACGACGGCGCGTCGATACGCGTCGTGCGCCACGGTAACCCATCCGGGCCGCGTGTGGTGCTGAGCCACGGAAACGGCTTCGCGAGCGATTCCTACTTCCCTTTCTGGCGCCTGATGCTGCAACGGTTCGATCTGGCCCTGTTCGATTTTCGAAACTGCGGACGCAACCCGTTTCACGCGGCCGAACCGCACCATTATCCCCGCTTCGCGCGCGACAGCGCGGCAGTGCATGGCACGATCGCGACGGAATGGGGCGAGAAGACCACGATCGGCGTCTTCCATTCGATGTCGGCGATCGCAGCCCTGCTGGCCGTCGTCGACGGCATCTGGCACTGGGATGCGCTGGTGCTGTTCGACCCACCCGTGGTCCCGCCGGAAGGCAGCTCGCTGCGCGCCCTTCTGATGCGTGAGGGCGAGCTGTTACGGGACGCCGCCCTGATCCGTCAGTACCGATTCGCGAACCCCGACGAACTGACCGAGGTGTTTAGTTACCTGTACCGGTTCCGCCGATTGAGGAAAGGTGTGGCGGAACTCAACGCGCGCTCGACGCTGCGCTTCGATCGGGAGAGCGGAGAATGGCTGCTCTGCTGCCCAGGCTCGCTCGAGGCCGGTCTCTATACGGAGGTCGCCGAGTTGCCGATTTGGCGGAAGCCGGGACCGCCGGCGCGGCCGCTCCTGATCGTCGGGTCCGACCCGGGGGCCGAGGACGCAGCCAAGACCGCGCCCTGCTGCAAGCTGTTCTGCGAGACATTCGACATCGATTACGCGTTCGTCCCCGATACCAGCCATCTACTGCAGCTCGAGGAGCCGGAACAGTGCTTCGCCCTGTTCAACGGTTTCCTTGCCGACAACGGGATCACCGCATGATTGACCGCATGGTAGTCTCAAAACGGCCAACAGCGGTTGGATGCTGGCCTGCCGCCCAAACTTCGGTCAAATTTTCCCAAATCCATCACAGTTTGCTCTCGGGCAGACCAACGAAGTAGCATCCCGCAACTTCCGCGCAAAGACGGAGCGTGGCATGCAAAAGGTTCAGGGATTCGGCGGGTTCTTCTTTCGGGCAAGGAACCCGGAAGTACTCGCGAAATGGTATCGCGATCTCCTTGGCATCAATCCTGCTCCAACGAATCTCTTGTGGTGGTTTGCCGTAGTGCGACCTGCTACGCGAAGCTTGGGCCGTTCAATGTGGCAATCGAGCATGGCGCCAACGCACAATGAAATTTGGAATTGACCGCCTGCTGGCGGAAAAGGAATTGCATGGGCCGCTACGCGGACGGCGGGTAGCGCTACTGGCGCATCCTGCTTCGGTTACCGGCGATCTCACGCACTCCCTGGACGCGCTGGCGGAATGCGGCGACATTCAGATCACGTCCGCGTTCGGACCGCAACATGGACTGCGGGGCGACAAGCAGGACAACATGATCGAGTCGCCGCATTTTGTCGATCCTGTCCACGGCATCCCGGTCTTCAGTCTGTATGGGGATGTTCGTCGTCCGACAAGCGAAATGATGGATAGGTTCGATGTTGTCCTGTTCGATCTTCAGGATCTGGGTTGCCGGATTTATACCTTCTCCACGACGCTTCTTTACATGCTTGAAGCGGCGGCTGAACACGGGAAATCCGTCTGGGTGCTCGATCGGCCGAACCCGGCGGGCCGCCCCGCCGAGGGACTGCTGTTGCGTCCGGGATGGGAAAGTTTTGTCGGAGCCGGACCGATGCCCATGCGGCATGGCTTGACTCTTGGCGAGATGGGGCGATGGTTTGTCGACCATTACGGTCTGAATGTCGACTACCGTGTAATTGCGATGGAAGGCTGGAGACCGGCGGAGGCGCCAGGCTTTGGCTGGCCGGTTTTGGAGCGGTCCTGGGTGAATCCGAGCCCCAACGCGCCGACGCTGACGATGGCGCGCGCCTATGCGGGCACGGTCATGCTCGAAGGCGCCACACTATCGGAAGGCCGGGGCACGACGCGTCCGCTGGAACTCCTCGGAGCGCCCGACATCGATGCTCGTTCGATTCTGAACACGATGCATGACATGGCTCCGGCGTGGCTGGAGGGATGCCGGTTGCGAGAGTGCTGGTTCGAGCCGACCTTTCACAAACATGTCGGCGCACTGTGCCACGGCATTCAAATCCATCCCGACGGCAGGGACTACGATCACTTTGCCTTCAAGCCCTGGCGGCTTGTTGCGCTTGCCTTCAAAGCCATTCGCCGGCTTTATCCGGAATACCGGATCTGGCGTGATTTCCCTTATGAGTATGAAACAGGGAAGCTCCCCATAGATGTCATCAATGGCGGCCCGACCCTTCGCGAGTGGGTGGACGACCCATCGTCCGATACCGGCGATCTTGACAATCTGGCCAAGACTGACGAAGGCCGATGGATCAAGCAAATTCGACCGTACGTGACTTGCCCGTAGCAACAATATCAACTGGATTTGTTGCAACCGTTCGGTAGCCGGATGATGACTTGATCTTGACCCGCTTTCGTGGACACCTGAACCTTACGATGAAAGGAGTCCACGATGCCAAAGACGAGAAGACCAGGTCCATCGTGTAGCCCACCGTATTGGCCAACTTGGGATTCTCGTCGTCGGGCTCCAGAGGAGTTCCAGATCGTGCTTCGGTAGTTGATGCGCGCGAAGTATACTGGACGGTCTACACCAGCGACAGTCTCAATTGAACTTGCCGCTACTCGATAGTCGGCGCCAGCTCCACGCTGTACAGCACCTGGTCGTCGAGGTCCTTGAGCTCAACGGTCATGATCCCGGTCGCGCCTTCGACGCGCGCGCGCCCGAAGAACTGCAGGCCCTCGGTCGGCGGCAGGTTGGGGCGTCCATCCGCGGACTTCTGAAAAACGACTTGCGGACCGAACGTATTGTCCATGTCGCCGGGGCCGAACGAACCTGCATTGAGCGGCCCGGAGACGAACTCCCAGAAGGGATCGAATTCCTGGAACACGGCCTTGTTCGGATCGTAGTAGTGGGCGGCCGTGTAGTGGACGTCCGCCGTGAACCAGACCAGATTCGCGATCGCGTTGAGCTTCACGAACTGGAGCAGCTCTGCGAAGTCGTGCTCGCGCCCCAGTACGGGCCCGTCGCCATTGGCTCCGTTCTCGAATGTGTTCGTGTCGCGCGAGCCGTCGTAGACGATAACCCCGATGGGCATGTCCGACGCAATCACCTTCCACGTCGCGGCGGACGCGAGCAGCTCGCGCTTGAGCCAGTCGATCTGCGCTCGGCCGAGGAAGTCGGTGTCGGCGCCCCGGACCGATTGGCGGTTGGCGCCGTTCGGGCCACGATAGCTCCGCATGTCCAGCACGAAGACATCCAGGTGCGGACCGTAGGGGATCTTTCGGTAGATCTGGCCGGGCCGGCTGGCCGTGTAGTCCATGGGCATGTACTCGTGGAATGCGCGGTTGGCACGGGCGGCGAGCAGCGATGCGCTCTTGACCGTGTAGCGGTCGTCTGCGAGGAGCATCTCGCCGGGGTACCAGTTGTTGACCGTCTCGTGGTCGTCCCACTGGGCGATCATCGGCACTTCGGCGTTGAACCGGCGCACGTTCTCGTCCATGAGGTTGTAGCGGAAATTGCCCCGGAACTCGGCGAGAGTCTCGGCCACCTTAGCCTTCTCGGGGA
>VYEH01000026.1:7778-8377 GCA_009843005.1 Pseudomonadota bacterium
GACGACGTTCCTCCAGATACCGCCGTCCGGCAGCTCCACGGTCTCCTGAATCGGATGGTCCGAGTAGATCGTGTCGCCGCAGTGAATGAAGAAGTCGGGCCGGTTGCGGCGCATCGTCTCGTAGCAGCGCATCCCCCCGAACTCGAGATTGATGCCCCAGCCCTGTCCGGCGGTGTCTCCTGACCAGACGAAGCTCACGTCGTCCTCGCGGGCGGGCGCGGTGCGGAACGAACCGACGACGGGCTCCGCGGTCTGCCTGCCTGTCGCGAGATCCTCGAACGCCACGCGGTAGAAGATGCGCTGACCGGAAGGCAGGCCCTCGAGCATCACGCGGGACGTGAAGTCGGTCGCCTCGAGCGACTCGGGCCCGCGAACGCGACGGGCGCCGGCGAACGACTCGCGGGTGGCGTACTCGAGGAGCATGCGGGCCGGGCGGTCCGTCCGGCTCCAGACGATGCCGCCCGTACCGGTGACTTCGCCGGACTGCACCCCGTTGGGAATGCCCGGCAATTCATTCGGGGACGTGGGGGCGGCGAACACTCGGGAGGCGAGTCCGGGGGCGATACCGGTAGCGGCGATCGCGGCCGCTGTGTGCGATG
>VYEH01000063.1 GCA_009843005.1 Pseudomonadota bacterium
GAGCCGGAACCGGAGCGACGGCAGGGAATTTCAGCTTGACCTGTTGGCGTCACTAACCGCCGGTGTCGCTTCGACCGAATCGGAGGAGGAACCGAGCCCGCAGGAAGCGCCCCCATCCTTCCCGCGCGAATTGCAGGCCCTCGGCTTCCTGGCGGCGTTCATCGGCCTGATTCTGCTGCTCGGGCCCATTGCCGCCGTGTTCCTGTTCACCACCGGGTTCTTCGTCGTGACGCGCCATTTCGCGCCGCTGAAGGCCGTGACTGTCGCCGGTGTTTGTACGCTGGCGCTGTACCTGCTGTTTGCTGTAGGGCTACAGTTGCAGATGTATCACGGTGTGCTGGCGCCGCTTTTCGAACCGCGCTGACCCGATAGGCTTGGCGCGTCGAATTGCGCCGGCCCAGAAGGCAATGCTATTCGGAAGGCGGCGTTCGGGATGATTGCCGCGGCCTTCAAACCGCGCCGGCCCGGTAGGCGCCGCCCGCCGTGCGGCATCGCCGGAAAGCTATAATCGCCGCATGCGCCCTCGCTCCTTCGTCCTTGCACTGATTCTTCTGATGGCCGCTGCCGCCGCCGGCGCCCACGCGGCCAGCGTGCGCGGCGAGATCGTTACGCTGCTGAGCCCCAACAGCGCTGGCGGCATGATGACGCGCTATGCGCGCATGATCGCGCCCTACCTTGCCAGGCACGCCGGCGCCCGCGACGTTCGCGTGCGCATCATGACCGGAGGCGGCGGCATCCGCGGAGCCAATGCGCTCTGGTACGCAGAACCCGACGGCAGGACAATCGCCTTTACCAGCGTCACCACGCTGATCCTCTCCCAGCTTGCCGGCAGCGAGGCGGTGAGATTCGATGCCACGCGCTTCGTCTATCTCGGGCGTGCCGCCACGGAGCCCCGGGTTCTCACCGTCGGCGCAACGTCGAACATCGCGAGCGTCGAGGATGCGCGGACACTCGGGCGGCCGTTCGTATTTCCCTCCCAGGGCACCGACGAGGACTTCTATTCGATGGCCGTACTGGCGGATGTGCTGGAAATTCCGTTGAAGGTGATCAGCGGTTACGACGGCAACGCCGACACGGCGCTTGCCGTGATCAGGGGCGACGGCGACGGCCACATCACCGGATGGTCGGCGTCCCAGGCCGTCATCGAGGCCGGCGACGAAGTGCCGATCCTTACCCTGGGCCAGGGCCGCTACACGCCCTACCCCGATATCCCGTCGGCCCTGGAACTGGTGGACGGCGCCTCAAGAGAGGCCGTTCAGGCGATCGTCAACATGCTGGACATGCGCCGCGGGTTCTTCGGCCCACCGGACCTGGATTCAGAGGCAACCGCGGAACTGAGAGCGGCAATCGGCGCCGCCCTGGCCGATCCGCAGCTTGTGGCAGAGTCGGTTGCCCAGGGCCTGCCGCTGCAACCCTCCCCCGGCGAGGCCGAGCAAGTCAAGATCGAGCAGATCACCGAAGCCAGTCAGCATCTCGTGCCCATGCTGCGCTCGGCGCTGGAGGCCATTCGCTAGCGATACTCCCCTTGTATTCGCGGTGTCGGCAAAGCACCCGGACACCATCCGCAGCTCAATGTCCGGTTGATCGGCTCCGGGACAGTGCTGACGGGTTTCGTCCGGACGCATCGGCGGCTTCCGTCCGATAAAGTGGCGTCCCGGACCGTTCCAGTTCGTCGAAAATCCGCACGAGCCTGCCGGCGAAATGGGCGTCGCCGAATCTCGCGGCTGCGTCGGTGCAATTGCCGTCGAACTCGATTCGCACCGCCTCGCTGTCCATGATCATGAAGTGGTACGGAAACTCGTCCCATTCGCTGGTATCCCCACGTACTACGCGTACGGTTCCCCTGATTCCGTCAGCTTGCGAAATGGCCGCCAATAGCGGATGCGAGCCGATGGGTTGCCCGGGGTCCACATCCGGTTCGCCCAGGATGATGATCGAAAGACGGGAATCTTCCCTGCGCAGGAATTCGACCGCCGATCCGACGATGTCGGGGTCGGCATAGGCGCGCAGGGCTCCGACCGACCGTGAGAGGCGGCCGGTATAGATCCTCACGTTTCTTCGGGCGCACGAAAAGAACTTGTTCAGGATATAGACGGTATGGGCCGGTTTGGTGTTCTTGATTTTCCTGTTTGCCCTGTAATTGAGGGCGTCATCGATGAGTCTGAAGTAGGCTGGGTCATCCTCCGCCACAGCTTGCTTCGAAAGTCGGCCACGGGTTGTATACCGACTCAGCGCCATCGCCGCTTCAGTGCGTATCAAGTCCAGGAAAATCAGGAAAAACATGGCTTTGCGCACCCTTACTCATATTCAGGTTTGAACAATAGTCGCTGGTCAGAACCGCGTCGCTGGATTGGGACCGCGGGCGCTGGTTTGAACGACGCTACGGCCTTGCAGGGCCGTCCCTGTATGCGCGGTCGGCCTTTGCGGCGAAGAAGAAATCGCTCTCGGTAAGACCCTGAATCTTGTGGGTCCAGATTTCCACCACACAACGAGCCCAGGCGATGTGCAGGTCCGGATGGTGATTCTCGGCCTCGGCGATCTCCGTCACCCGGTTGGCGAACTCCATCGCCTCGACAAAGTTGCCGAAGCCGTATTGGCGTTCCAGGTGGCCCGCCTCGTTCAACCACCATCCCTTGTCCAGCTCTGCCAGCAGCTCCCCGGCGCGATCAGGTTCCATCGGCGGCACACCGCCCCGGCAGGGAATGCATTTTTTGTCGGCAAGTTCCATCATGAGCCCGCAAATCAGATCGAGATTCTGCCGTCGTCGTCGGACGACCGCCCCGCAAAGCGCCTAGTCGAAGAGCATCAGAGCCCCGAAGAGTAGACTCGCAATGCCGATGTTGGCGAGAATGATCTGGTATTTGGCCGTCGCGAGGGCAGCTTCCATCGTGCCCTTTGTGACGAGTTCCGCGTCGGTTCGTGCAATGGCCGACGCGATGGCCACCGCCTGCTCGTGGCCGATTCCGGCCTGCTCGAGACGGCTGGTAACCTCCAACGTGTCTATCATGTACGCCATGCAGCCACAGTAGCACCGGGGCCGTACCCCCGCAAATACAAGTTTCTGTGCGATTTAGCCACATTCGGGACCGGGGGAACACCCTAATATTCTCCTGGGCGCCCAGAAATCAGGCTCTTCCCCTGCCTTGTGGCAAGATCATCCGCTTGCACGGATTGGTTGGCCCCTGGCCCACGGTACGGAGATCGAATTGAGTCAGGCGGACAGGGACAAGTGGAACGCCCGCTATCTAGCCGGCGCCTACGAGGCGCGCACGCACCCAAGTGCGCTGCTTACGCACTGGGCCGGCCGCCTGCAAGTGCTCGGCCCGGCGCCCAGGGCCGTCGACCTCGCCTGTGGCAGCGGCCGGAACGCGCTCTTCCTGGCCCGCCGCGGTTGGCAAGTGGATGCCGTCGACATATCCCCGGTTGCACTCGCACGCCTGCGAGGTGCCGCGGATGCGGAGGGCCTGCCGGTCAAATGCGTGGAACGGGACCTGGAACCGGCTTCGAGCGCGCTGGATGGATTCTCGGAACGCTGCTATAACCTGGCTCTGTCGATCCGCTACACCGACATACCGCTCGTCGCAGCACTGCCGCGCATACTTGCCCCCGGCGGGTATCTCATAGCCGAGATTCACTTGATAACCGATAAAACGGTCGCCGGTCCGCGCAATCCCCGGTTCCGGGTGGCGCCGGGCGAACTCCGGAGAGCCGGGTCCGCTCTCGAACTGCTCCACTACCGCGAGGGACTCGTGACCGATCCCGACGGCCGGACCGTGGCCGTGGCGCAACTGGTGGGCCGGCTGTCCAACACATCCACCGGATAAGGCCGTGGCGCTGCTGCCGGTGCGAGCAGCTTAGGGGATGTAACGCCGCTGCCAGCGCGGCCCGAGCCCGGTCAGGATGTCATAGCCGATGGTGCCGGCGGCGCGGGCGACATCGTCGAGGAGCACGTTCCTGCCGAGCAGTTCCACCGTATCGCCGGGCTGCACGCCAGCCGGCGCAATGCCGCTTACATCGAGCGTGATCAAGTCCATGGAAACACGGCCCACGACCGGTACCTGTGTTCCGGCAGCGAAGGCGACGCCACGGTTGCCGAGCGCGCGGGGATAGCCGTCCGCAAAACCTGCGCCTACGGTTGCAAGCCGCGCGCCCGACCGAACCGTATGGGTCGCGCCGTAGCCGACCGTCTGCTGTTTGCCGACCGTCGTCGTTTGCAGGACGACGCCCTCCAGGGTGACCACCGATTCCATCGGGCTGTCGCCGCTTGCGAATGGGCTTCCACCGTACAGCGCGATGCCGGGCCGTACGAGGTCACCCCGGAATTCGGGTCCGAGCAGTATCCCCGCCGACCCTCCGATCGAGGTCCTGACATCTGGCAGGAGCGTGATCAGGCGGTCAAAGTCGCGCACTTGCCGCGCGTTCAGCGGATGGGTCGGCACGTCCGCGCATGCCAGGTGCGTCAGCGCGTACCGCAGTTCCAGCTCACGGAACAATCCGGTGCGGCTGACTTCCCGAACCTCCGCTTCGTTCAGCCCGAGACGCGACATGCCGGTATCGACATGGATCGCCGCGGGCCGTGCGGCCCCCACCCTGCGCCAGCGCCCGATCTGCTCGATGGAGTTCAATATGGGGATCAGTTCGGCGTCGAGAACGCTGCCCGCGCTACCCTCGAGCACGCCTTCGAACACGAAAATGTGCGCCTCAGCAAGCACGGTGCGCAACTCGGCTCCCTCCCGTGCGGTGGCCACGAAAAAATGACGGCAACCTTCGTCCCACAACCGCCTCGCGACGGGCGCCGCACCCAGCCCGTAGGCATTGGCCTTGACCACGGCGCCGCAAGTGGCTTGCGCCGCCGCTTCGCACAAGGCGCGGTAGTTTCCCGCCAGCGCGTCCAGATCGACTGTCAGGACGCCCGGCGACAGCAGATTCGTGTCGGCGGCCACGAAATTTAGGCTAACATACGGCCTCCCCAACCCGCGGCCGGCCCCGGCCACACCTGCAAGCCATGTCAGAACGATTCAGCGCACTGCGCATACACCGGAGCGACGGCGTCGTACGGAGCGAACTGGAAGAACTCACCCTTGACGATCTTTCGCCCGGAAACGTGCTGATTCGGGTCGAGTACAGCAGCATCAACTACAAGGACGCCCTTGCCGCCACCGGCTCCGCGCCCATCGTGCAGCGGTTTCCGTTGGTGGGCGGGATCGATCTCGCCGGAGAGGTGCTGGAATGCACCGATGGGCCTTGCCGCCCCGGAGAAAAGGTCGTCGTGCTTGGGGGCGGACTCGGGGAAACCCGGGACGGCGGTTATGCCCGATTTGCCCGGGTTGGAACAGACCGCGTGATCCGCCTGCCCGAAGGTATCGACACACGGCGCGCCATGGCGATCGGCACAGCCGGCTTTACGGCAGCGCTCGCCGTACACCGCCTTGAACGCAACTGTCAACGGCCCGAACTCGGTCCCATGGTCGTGACCGGAGCCACCGGCGGGGTCGGCACGATCGCCATCGACCTGCTCGCAGGCCGTGGCTACGACGTGACCGCGCTGACCGGCAAGACCGGTGAGAGCGGCTTTCTGCGAAGTCTGGGCGCTGCGGAGATTGTCGATCGCCGGACGGTGGAACCGGTGACCAAGCCCCTCGGGCGCGGCCTGTGGGGCGGCGCCGTGGACAACCTGGGCGGCGAGATGCTCGGCTGGCTGCAGACCTGCGCCCACGGCGGCTGGACCTCATTGCCACCCGTGAAGTAACGCTGACCGAACTTTCGGCCTGTTTCGATGCATACATGGCCGGCACTGTCACCGGCCGCACGGTGGTCAGTATCGATTGATCCCCGCGGGGGAGGCGTCCCGTGCGGTTGCGTACCGGGCACGGCTGCGGGATGATCGTGGCAACTTGGGCGGTCGAATCCACCGGATGCCAGTACGCGCCACGGACATCCAGACGACGGAAACCACAAATATGAACAAAATTCTGCATTCAATCATTTCATTCATTCTGCTCTCGTTTTCGCTTGCGCTTGCCACTGCCCAGGCGCAGGTCAGTGTCGAGGAAGCCCTCGCTTCACCGGCGCGCCCCGAGGAAGACCGCGCCCGGGATGCGGGAAGAATGCCCGCACAAGTGCTGGAATTTTTCGGAATCGGGGCGGGGTCCCGCGTCGCCGATCTGTTGGCCGGGGGCGGTTACTACACGCGCATCCTGGTCCCGGTAGTGGGTCCCGATGGGGTTGTCTATGCGGGCAACAACCCGTTTTTCCTGCGCTTTGTCGAGGAAGAGATGAACGCGTTGCTGGCGGAACCCAGCTTCGAAAACGTCATGCGGATCGATGGCCCGGTGGATGAACTCGGCCTGCCCGACGACGGTTCCCTGGACGCGGCCATCATGGCTCTCGCCTACCACGGCCTGTTCCTGACCGAAGAGGATCGCGGCGAGTTGAACCGGCGCGTATTCGCGGCCCTCCGTCCCGGCGGCGTTTACGGAATCATCGATCACCACGCCGCTGAAGGCGCCGGCGCCAGCGTGGTCGAATCCCTGCACCGGATCGAGGAGCGCGTCATCGTGGACGAGATCACCGGCGCCGGATTCGCATTGGCCGCCAGCGGCGATTTCCTGTCGAATCCGGACGACGACCGCTCGCTGATCGTCTTCAATCCGGATATCCGGGGACGTACGGACCGTTTCGTGCTCAGGTTCGAAAAACCCTGACACCGGTGTACAGCGGCGGTTCGCGCCCGCCGGTCATACGCCGGTCCGCCGTCAGTTCGCGGGCGTACGGCGGAAATGATAGTCGTACGGTGTTCCCGCCATCCGGGCGTTCATCCAGATCGCCAGCATGCCCTCGATGATGTCCGCCTCGCTCAACGGCCCGACGTCCATGGGCTCCAGCCCCATTCCCGACACCAATTCGGCTACCCGGGCCTTGGCGTCGGCATCGTCGCCCACCAGCGGTATGGTCACTGCCCCCCCGGGTTCGATCATCGTCCGGAAGCTCAGCGCATTGAATGCCTTGACTACGGAGGAACCGGGCGCCGCCGCCTGAATCAATTCGGCATTGGAAGTATCCATCGTGTAGCGAAAAACGCCGTCGTCGCCTCGCTCAATCCGGTTCGTCGGGTCGATGATGATCTTTCCCGACAAGTCACCAAGGCTGGCCGCGACTTCCTCGGCAACCTCGCCCGGAACGGCCAGCACCACCATGTCCGCTCCTACGACCGCTTCCGCCTGGGTGGTGGCCGACGCGTTGCCTGCGGTGCGTTCCACCAGGGACGCCACATCGTCCCGGTCCGGCTCCCGGGAGCCGTAGACGATGTCGTGGCCCTGGGCGGAGAACTCGGTCCCCAGCGCGCCCGCGACGTTGCCCGTGCCGATGACCGCAATGGTGTCGGCCACGGCGGGACCCAGGAGCGCAAAACTCATGGCAAGGGCGGCTAACCCGGCCGAAAACTTCCTGATTGACGTCGTCATGTGTAGTTCTCCCCGCTGTCTGCAGCGATAGTGGATTCCAATTCCGGGCCAATACTATCCCAATACCCCGGTATTTTTGAACCGTTGCGACTTGCCGTGATTCGTGGCCCGAATTCCCGCGTGCCTCGCCGGTTTCGAGAGGCCGTACGCCAGCCTGCCTTGCTGGCATCGGCACACCAACAGGGGTATGTTTGGACAAGATCGGACAGGCGCCTCAGGGGAGCGAAACAGCATGGCAACCTTCACCCTCAACGGGGACAGTGTGACCGTCGAAGCCGAACCCGATGCACCGCTGCTTTGGGTCGTGCGCGAACATCTCGGGCTCACCGGAACCAAGTTCGGCTGCGGCATCGGGCAATGCGGCGCGTGCATCGTGCATGTGGACGGCGCCTCGACGTACGCCTGCCTGACCCCCGTATCGGCCGTGGAAGGCCGGCAGGTCACAACCATCGAAGGGCTTTCAGAGGATGGGACTCACCCGCTCCAGCAAGCCTGGATCGACGAGGAAGTACCCCAGTGCGGTTATTGCCAGCCCGGACAGATCATGCGGGCCGCGGATCTACTGTCCGGCAATCCGCAACCGGGCCGCGATGAGATCGTGGCTCACATGAGCACCAACATCTGCCGCTGCGGGACCTACACCCGTATCGTCAGGGCCATCGAGCGCGCCGCGCGGGAGGCCGAAAATGAAGCGTAACGACAATGTAGCAGGCGTGCCGACGACTTTTGCCGAACGGTCGCGCGACAATTCGGCGGGCGCGCCCACGTCGCGCCGCGAATTCATGCAAGGCGTGGGGGTTACGCTGACCGTGGGCGCCACAGGGA